>JANYIO010000032.1 GCA_025362015.1 Gammaproteobacteria bacterium
GGTTACAATCATAAAACGATTATTGCTGCTGTTTGTTTTTCTGATTTTTTTGTATCAGTTATGGCTATTAACGTGTGTGATATGGTGGAAATATCATCCTCCGACCGAAACACATTTTATGTCGATACGCTTGGATGAGCTGCGGGGGAAAAATCCTCAAGCAACCTTGCAATATGTGTGGGTGCCCTATGAAAAAATTTCAATTAATTTAAAGCGTGCTGTAGTTGCTTCTGAAGACGATAAGTTTATGGAGCACAATGGTTTTGATTGGGATGGTATTCAAGACGCCTTAGAAAAAAATCAACGTAAAGGTAAACGAGTGGCTGGTGGTTCCACCATTAGTCAACAACTTGCAAAAAATTTATTTTTATCGCCATCCCGTAGTTACTTGCGAAAAGTTCAAGAGGCGATTATTACCGTCATGATAGAAACTCTATGGGATAAAAAACGTATCCTTGAAGTTTATTTGAATGTGGTCGAATGGGGTAAAGGTGTTTTTGGTGCTGAGGCCGGTGCGCGTCATCATTTTCAGCAATCCGCAGTCTATCTTAACGAAGAGCAGGCGGTGCTAATGGCTGTGCTGTTGCCTAATCCTCGTAAGTTTGAAGTGATGTTACCGGCTTACGAGGCCATATACGCAGAGCAAGTGCTTGAACGTATGCGTTTTTCGCAGGTGCCTTAATCAGAATCTACCGCTTCCCAGTTCTCGCTAGCAGTCGCTTAGGCTATAATCGCGAGCCGTTTAAAGAATCCATTATGCTGTTTACGTTTTACTGAGGTAATTGCTGTGCCTATTTATGAGTACCAATGCGAAGTCTGCGGACACACCTTAGAAGCTTTACAAAAATTGAGTGATGCACCTTTGGTTGATTGTCCATCATGTCAAAAATCAACATTAAAGAAGCAAATTTCAGCGGCGGGATTTCGTTTGAAAGGTGCTGGTTGGTATGAAACCGATTTTAAATCCGGCAACAAAAAAAATATAGCGGGTGAAGCTAGCACTACCTCGTCTAGCACTCCACCGGCTCCCGCGAAAGCGGCAGACTAATTTTCGATTCATTTTTATTACAGGAAAGACCTATGCGCACCCAATACTGCGGCGCTTTAAATGCCTCGTTTATTGATCAAGAAGTCACCCTCAGTGGATGGGTGGATCGTCGTCGTGACCACGGCGGTGTGATTTTTATCGACCTGCGCGACCGTGAAGGCATAGTGCAAGTGGTGTTCGATCCCGATACCAAAGAGAATTTTGCGCTGGCTGATAAAGTGCGTGGCGAATATGTATTGCAAGTAACGGGTAAAGTGCGTGCGCGTACAGCAGCCACAGTTAACGCAAATATGGCTACAGGTGCGATCGAAGTTTATGGTACTAGCCTCAGCATTCTCAACGAAGCGGAAACTATTCCCTTCCCCTTGGATTCATTTTCAACCGTAGGTGAAGATGTACGTTTGAAATATCGCTTTTTGGATTTGCGCCGTTTAGATATGCAAAACAGTTTGCGTTTCCGCTCTAAAGTCACCAGCGCTATTCGCAATTATTTAGATCGCAATAGCTTCATGGATATTGAAACTCCAATTCTGACTCGTGCAACACCCGAAGGCGCGCGCGATTATTTAGTACCTTCGCGCACGCACGACGGGAAATTTTTTGCCTTGCCACAATCACCGCAATTATTTAAACAATTACTCATGGTTGCTGGCTTTGATCGTTATTATCAAATTGCAAAATGTTTTCGCGATGAAGATTTACGTGCAGATCGCCAACCAGAATTTACACAAATCGACATAGAAACTTCTTTCATGACGCAAGAGCAAATTATGTCGGTGACCGAAGGTATGATTCGCGAGCTGTTTAAAAATTTGAAAGGTGTAGAGTTCGATGAATTGCAACGTATGCCTTTCTCAGAAGCTATTGCTAAATACGGTTCTGATAAACCGGATATGCGTATTCCTTTGGAATTGGTGGATATTAAAGATTTAGTGACTCAGGTGGATTTCAAAGTTTTCGCCGGCCCTGCTAATGATCCTAAATCTCGTGTGACTGCATTGAAAGTTCCCGGTGGTAACGACAAG
>JANYIO010000050.1 GCA_025362015.1 Gammaproteobacteria bacterium
CGAAGCGTTAAAATGGAAGCAGTTAGGGGTTAGCAAGGACGCCAGTGCAATTAGGATGATTGCATGCCCGCGCAGGAAGCAATGGGGCTAGCAGGATGCTACGCCTCTTTTTTTATGTCGATAGTATTTTCCGCTAAACACCACGGCAATAGATGTTCAATCTGCTCCACTGTTTTTGCATTGGGCAATTCTGTAAAAATTATTTTCAAATACGCGTAAGGCTCAAGCCCATTGGCTTTTGCGGTTTCTTTCGCTCCGCCTCCAAGGTGACGCGTCAAATACTTCGCTTTTTAAGGAGCTGTTTAATGAAAACACCATCCAAAGCGCTGTATGAGCGCCAGCTACGGCCATTGTATGTTAAATACATTTGAGGTTGGCCGGACACCGTTGAAACGGCGGTATGATTTCAGGGTGGAGAAAGTACAAGATATTGGCGACGGCAGATCCAAGACCTTTTATTTTGCATTGATCTAGCAGAATAATTTCTTTTAATAATTTTTCTTCTTGCATCGTGTTCATGCAATTTTCCAGGAATTGCCCAAACGTTGTTTTGTTATTATCGTTTTCATAAATATCGGGAATGCGCAACTTGGGTTTCCAATAGAAGGCATGTGCGGCACCGATAAACACCTGCTTTTGTTCCGTGATGCACTTCAGTATGAATTCCAAAGAGGAATCTTTAAAGTCATTCCCGAATTGCCGCGTTTTTATGTCATGGACAACCTGTTGGACACCCCGCCGGATGGAACGAAAAGCCTTTAATCGATCCTCACTATTGACAAACTACGTATTAAATACCGACTCGCAATCCGTTTTGTACGCTTGAATAATACCTTCCAATGTGTTGCTCATAATCACTCTCAGAACGGCCATAACACCCGTAGGCGTCATCGGCTTGTTAAACGATGTTTGTGACTATAGCCGACCTTAAGCGGAAGGTAAAAGCGATTAATGGAAAGGCGAAGCAAGGGATCATGAGCGCACCGCGAAGATAAGCACATTCACGCACTCATCGGCTTGGATTGTGCGAGCCACTAGTCGTGTAAGCTCCTACAGCGTTTTATTTCGCAGACGTAAAGCGTTGCCTATTACCGACACAGAACTTAGTGCCATTGCCGCGCTTGCAATCATCGGGCTCAATAGAATTCCAAGCCACGGATACAAAATACCCGCCGCAATGGGTACACCTAAAAAATTATAAATAAATGCAAAGAATAAGTTTTGGCGGATATTTTTCATGGTGTGTTCACTGAGTAAGCGCGCTTTTGCAATCCCACGCAAGTCACCTTTAACCAACACAATGCGGGCGCTGTTCATGGCGACGTCAGTTCCTGTTCCCATGGCGATGCCCACATTTGCCTGTGCTAATGCTGGCGCATCGTTTACACCATCGCCCGCCATAGCGACTATGTGCCCTTTAGCTTGTAATTCTTTTAAAAAATTTAATTTGTCTTCAGGTAAAACATCTGCTTTGAAATCATCCAGCCCTAATTGTTTGGCAACAGCGGCGGCTGTAGTCGCATTGTCCCCCGTGAGCACAATAATTTTTAATCCAGTGGCGTGTAATTTTTCAATGGCTTCACGCGAGGTAGATTTGATGGGATCAGCTACGCTGACGATTCCGGCTAATTTATTTTCTACACTTAAAAACATCACCGTTTGTGCCATTCCACGCAGCTTTTCTACTTCAGCAGCGAGTGCCGTTACATCAACTTTTTCATCGTCCATCATGCGCAAATTGCCAAGCGATATTTTTTTCCCACTTAACAAACCGCGCACACCTTTTCCGGTAACCGATTCAAATTGCTCTATGGATTCCAAGGATAAATTTTGTTCCTTTGCATGATTTACAATCGCTACTGCCAAGGGATGTTCACTTAATGCATCAAGGCTCGCCGCAAATTTTAAAACATCGTTTTCGTCAGTTCCGGCAACAGCAACAACGCTTTGGACTCTTGGTTTTCCTTCAGTCAGTGTGCCGGTTTTATCGACCACAAGCGTATCAACTTTCTCCATTAGCTCTAAGGCTTCGGCATCTTTAATCAACACACCTTCAGTAGCGCCGCGCCCTACCCCCACCATGATCGAAATCGGTGTGGCCAAACCTAATGCACACGGACACGCAATAATTAAAACTGAAACAGCAGCAACCAGCCCGTTAGCCAATGCGGGCGATGGGCCGAAGATTGCCCATAGTGCAAATGCCAACGCGGCAATTGCAATCACGGCTGGCACAAACCAACCGGATACTTGATCCGCTAATTTTTGAATGGGCGCGCGTGAACGCCCTGCGTCATTGACCATTTGCACGATGCGCGATAACAAGGTATCCGCACCGACTTTATTAGCGCGCAATAAAAAAGTACCGGTTTGGTTTACTGTACCCGCCGTAACTTTATCACCAGCCTTTTTTTCAACAGGTACTGGTTCGCCCGTAATCATGGATTCATCAACGTTGGAATGGCCATCGGTAAGTTCGCCATCCACTGGGACTTTGCCACCAGGCTTTACACGCAAAACATCACCAACCTGCACTTGATCCAGATGTACTTCTTCTTCGCTGCCATCAGGCTTCACACGCAACGCCGTATTGGGTGCAAGTTCGAGCAATGATTTAATTGCATCATTAGTGCGTGAACGAGCGCGCAACTCCAGCACTTGCCCCATTAACACTAAAGTGACTATCACCGCAGCGGCTTCAAAATAAAGTGGAGCCATACCGTTCATTTTGAACGTGTCGGGCAATATCTCGGGAAATAATAGTGCAAAAATACTGAACACAAATGCGGCCCCGGTACCCAGTGAAATCAAACTGAACATGTTGAGATTCCATGTCCTGAAAGATGCCCAACCACGCACAAAAAATGGCCATCCACCCCAAAGCACGACTGGCGTAGCAAGAATTGCTTGCAACCAATTAAAAGTATTCAAACCAATCCGATGATGCAAATTCAAACCCGGAATAAATTCGCTCATAGTGATAAACAGCAGTGGCAAACTCAGCGCAAGGCTGACCCAAAAGCGTCGCGTCATTTCTTTTAATTCACTGTCATCCGCTTGAGCAGTAGCATCCATTGGTTCAAGTGCCATACCGCAGATGGGACAGGTTCCCGGGCCAGCTTGCTGAATTTGTGGGTGCATTGGGCAGGTGTAAATCGCGTTTTTAGCGGCGCGATCGGTTGAGGGGGGAGCAACCTGTGGTGTTAAAAATTGCTGAGGATTTGCGCGAAATTTTTCAACACATTTTTGACTGCAGAAATAATAAATTACTCCAGCATTCTCAACTTGTTTGTTTGGGTCAGCGGTTGTTTTCATGCCGCATACAGGATCGATATGAGATTTTTCGGTAGATTCTATTGCGCCCTGATGGGGGTTGCTGGATACAGAATTATTCATAGTCATATCACCTGTTTATGTGGCAAATCATACTGGCGGTTATCACCAGAAGCGGAATAATACGTTGTCAAAAATACTGTCTATTACATTGACGAAATCACAACTCAAGCCTAGTTGATGGCGATATCTTTATGGGGTGGACAACACTGATACTTCATACTCAATTTTCATTTGCGTCGTGTTCGCTCGCTGCTGCGACGGATTCTGCATTCGGGCACGTCGCGGTCGATTGGTTTAAGCGATCAACATCATTTCGTTGCCATGGCCATTGGCCTTCAATTTCTACTTGCAGTGCCATGCTAAGAATCGTACGGATCAGCACGATAATTGCCAGAACAGCGACGTTTTCAAGGGTTGGCGCTACGACTACCGTGCGGAGGATATCGCCCACCACCAGGAACTCCAGCCCAAGCACGATAGCTGCACCGAACTCTTGTCGGAAACGTCGTACATCTCCAGATTGCACCGCCTTAACATTGGCGACTAGCTTGCCTGCCGCAATGAGAACACCACCACAAATCACCATGACGCCAACAGCATCGAACGAGAGGCCGATCCACTCCATAGCAGCGCGAAATGAATTCATAGGCGTCTGCACATAACGTAATGCGTCACTTTGCGCGATTGAAGCAGCTGGAACACGGCCGCTGCCTCGTCATCAGTTGAAACACTGGGAAATACCCGAATTAAAACCATGCGCGGATTCCTGCCAGTAAATTCCATTCACCCACGAGTTCGCCGCGATCTTGAGCAAACTGCGCTGTTTCTCCATAGCGCTTATGCCATGACACGCCAACGTAGGGTGAGAATTCACGCCTGATTTCGTAGCGCAAGCGCAGACCGAGTTCAAGGTCGTTAAGGCCATGCCCGACGCCCTGTTCCTCAACTTCCTGAAGCGCAATATTGGTCGCTAATCTGGGCTGCAGGATCCAGCGCTGAGTCAGCAATAGTTCGTATTCGATTTCCGCCCGTGCGGATAAGTCACCGTACTCGCTGATGAATGCCGCTGCTTGAACACCAAAACGATAAGGCGCAAGCCCTTGTACACCTAAAACCGCGTACTGCCGAGATGGTGCACTCGGCAAGGGTTTGAAATATCGCAGGCCGATTTGAAGATCCCAGAATGGCGTCACCAAGGCACCGTAAAGAACTTGTACGTCCACGTCCTCAATCTTGGCGCTCTCGGGCTTGGTGCCTTCGGTGTATAACCAGATCCGTTGGTAATCTCCGCCTATCCACGCGCTCGTATTCAGGCGTAACGCATCCTCGCTTGCGCTGCCGTTTGTATAACGGCTGGTGCTGTGCTCGAGCTGATCAATTAGGAAGTAACTGCGGATTGGGCTGTCCTCCACCGGCGATATCTCTTCTGCTCTGGCAAATGAACTCATTATTGTGCAGGTAAGTGAGATAAGGACAGGTTGTAATCTACGTTGGGTATTTGATCTGCAAGTCATTTTGGCGCTCCTGCATTCTGATGAGCCACTGATATGACACGGAGCATGCCGAGTTCCATATGAAAAAGGAGATGGCAGTGGAAAGCCCACTTGCCGACTTCATCCGGCAGCACATCAAATGACAGGCGCTCTCCGGCTTTTACATTGATGGTGTGTTTTAATGGCCGCCTTGCACCCGCACCATTCTCCAGTACCATCCACATACCATGAAGATGCATGGGGTGATCCATCATGGTGTCGTTGACAAAGGTGATGCGTAGACGGGTTCCGTAGTCGATCGCGATTGGCTCTTTAGCTTCCGAGTATTTTTTCCCGTCAAACCCCCATATTTGCCGTTCCATATTGCCGGTAATATGCAGCTCGATCTCGCGTTCTGGTACGCCTTCTGGTCCGTTCGCCATTAAACGCCGCAGATCGCCATACACAAGGACCCTGCGCCCTGCATCGCCCAGTCCGCTACCCGGTTCATTCACTCGGCTGCTCGGCGACTCGGCAATCGTCGAGTTGCCGGGCCCATGGCGGTCTGCTCCATGGGGAGCAGGCTTTACAGCATCGGCTTTTTCAGGGTTTGCTTTAGTCGGCATATCCATCCCTGGCATTGCGGTCATAGGATTTACGGGCATGGTCATGTTAGGCATTGCAGAATTCTGCTTTTCGCCACCACTAGGCATCGCCATTCCCGCCATTGCATCACCCGACATTCCCATATCAGCCATGGTTCGCAGCGGACGTATCCGACGCTCCGGAATTGGGGCGCGCAATCCAGTGCGGAGTGCAAGTGTACCGGCGGCATAACCGCTGCGATCCATCGCTTCGGCAAAAATGGTGTAGGCCTCTTCTGTTTGTGGCTGGACAATCATGTCGTAGGTTTCGGCTGGCGCGATGCGAAATTCTTCGATGGTAACGGGTTCGACGTTTTGCCCATCAGCCTGTACGAGTGTCATGTTTAAGCCGGGAATTCGAATATCGAAGTGCGTCATCGCCCCCGCGTTGATGAAGCGGATTCTAATTCGTTCACCCGGTTTAAAAAGCGTTGTCCAGTTTTGCTGTGCGGATTTTCCATTGAGCAAATAGGTATAGGTGACGCCGGTCACGTCGGCAATATCGGTAGGATCCATGCGCATTTTGCTCCACTCCAATCTATCCGCGAACGTTGCACGCCAGCCATCGCGGGATGCATCCTGAAAAACATCGCTTAGCGTTCGCCGGTTGAAGTTGTAGTAGGAACCAACTTTTTTCATTTTGGCCAACACCCTCGCCGGATCTTCAAAGGTCCAGTCCGACAGCATCACGACACATTCGTTGTCGTATGCATAAGGGTCCGGTGTAATCGGGTCGATAATGATGGGGCCATAAAGCCCCGCTTGTTCTTGATTACCCGAATGGCTGTGATACCAGTAGGTGCCGCTCTGACGTAACTGGTAGGTATAAGTAAACGTTTCACCCGCAGGAATTCCGGGGAAGCTCACACCGGGAACGCCATCCATATCCGGTGGGACGAGAAGGCCATGCCAATGAATCGATGTGGTTTCGTCCAACTGGTTAATCACATGAATTGTCACCGTCTCCCCCTCGCGGAACCGCAATAAGGGCCCGGGTAGCAACCCATTCACGGTAATTGGCTTGGCCGCCTTGCTATCTATCTCCAGCAAAACTTTACTGATCACCAGATTGATGATCAAGCCAGTATCCGTGCGAATGGATTCACTCGCAGACACTGCCCAGGTACAAGCCGAAAAAAGCGCTTCAAGCGTTATTCCCGCACCTGCAGCCGCAGCGATTTGCAGGAAACGACGACGCTCGGTTTCCGGGCACTCATTAAGTTCGACTGAAGCTTTGCTTTTCATAATCAACCTTTTCATCCCGTTTTATTAATGGTGCTTGATCCAACCCACGCCTTTGATATCGTTCCAGGATGTGGATTGGTGACAGAGATAACATTGGTTCACTTTTGCATTCGGTTGTTTTGCAATGGGCGCAGACATCATCGTAAAGTGCATCATGGTATGGCTGGGTGGCGGTTTGTGGCATTGCGAGCACTCTGTGGAGCTGGTGGACGGGTGGACAAACCTTGGATTAGTCCATTGCGTCGTCGCGTGACACTGAACACAACCCGAGCCAAACAGCCCTTGATGACGATCCTTAGTTGCATGACAGCCGACGCAATTGAGCATCGTTTCATCGTTGCTGTTACGCGGATGATTCATCGGCAGCCCATTAAAACCCGGCATTTGCGTCATGGCTCCAACATTAGCGCCAGCACAACCGGCTACGCCGCCGCATCCTTCACTTTCGGCCATACCAGTATTCGTACCCACATCACTTAAATTGGATGCATTTTTTGCAACCGCCAGCTCTCGATGACCAATCAAAGAGAGCAATGCATGGTCCATGGTCGTCGGCATTCTCACAGAACCTTGGTGCTCAAGATGACAACCGCTGCACGCTTGAATGTTTCCGTGAAACGCGGTTGGCTGACGTTGCAATAGCGCTTTGTTATCTGCATGGCACGCAATGCAGGCAGTAGGCTCAATGCCTGTCACCGGTGTATGACATGCAGCGCAGTTATTGGAGAGAAACGCGTGCGACTGTGATAAGGCACCCGGAACAACCGCTTGCTGCCACACTCTGCGTGTTTGCGAGTCGTTCCTGCTCCATTCAACACTGATCCCAATCGCGATAATGATTAAAGCCGCTATGACGAACATCAGAGTTTTCATCTAGGAAAACCACCGCAGACCAAACTGAATGCCTGCAACAATGTGCAGCAGTAGGAGCACGTAAAAGGCAATTGATGTTCCTATGTGTACAACGAGCCATATTCGCAATTTGCGCTGAATCGCGTCATCCATGTTTATCGCATATTCCATGTCAGCAATGGCGTCAGTAATTTCAATCGCTTCTACACTCGGATCTATTTCACTTACTGTGGGCGTACCCGCGATACTGGAAGCAAGACTCTTACGAAACCTTTCAATAAAAGTAGGCACAGATTGGTCGGCTGAGTGCGCAGGAATGCGCCTCGCAAGATCATCGTATGCGGCGCGCAGCCCAACAAGGGTTTGCGCGCGCTCCTTCAGCTCTAGCGATACATAGCGCAGAAAGTGCCTGCCAATATAGCCGCTCAAAATAGCGAGCAACATGAATGCCATTAACGCGATGCCGAGCCAACTTTGAAACTTATGCCCTGAATGAAGTATGGCCAGGAAGGCACCTAAAATACTGGCATAGACATGCCACTTCAGGAGCTGCGCCAGCGGCAATATGTCTTTCATCGCCTCCTTCAGCCAAGCGATACGCTTAACCAAGGTATAGGCGAGTGGCACGAGCATAAGCAACGCGGCCGAAACGCCCAGTACTCCGCCCCACGCGCTCCCGGCAAACCGCGGTGACTGATGCACAAAAAAACTTAGCCACAGTCCGAGTAGCAAAAGTAGCAAGGCTGTTAAGACCGTGCGTTCACGCTCCATAGGAAATCAATCCCGTTTTAGCCCGGCTCCAGTTACGCATCAACAGATACATCGGCGGTCGCCTTGGCTTGGCAGGCGAGAATTATATTTTGTTCTTTATCAGTCGGCTCTAACGCATCTTCTACCTCCATGGTGACGGCTCCAGATAGCAACTTAACTTTACAGACTCCACACGTACCCTCCCTACACGAGTACTCGATGTTAACGCCCACAGCTTCAGACGCTTCCAGTATTGACTGGGATGGCAAAAGCGGAGCCGTCTTGTTTGACCGTGCAAACGTGGCGGTTACTGCTTGTTCTGGAACGGGGGTTGGAAAAACGTTTTTAGGCGGAGTGTCAGTGGTACCGTCTGGAGGTGTGTCTCCAGAAGTTGGCTCCAACGATGGCGTGATAACGCCAGACTTCTGCGGCACTTCTTTACCAACGAAAACCTCAACCTCTATCTGCTCTGCTTGCACACCCAGCTCAGCCAACATTAACTTCACGCCATCCATCATCGTTTTGGGTCCGCACAGATGAATATGTCGTGAAGGCAGATCGGGAACTGCTGCGAAAAGTACCTCTTTGGTGATGCGACCGATCGGGTATGGCCAGTTAGCGGGATCAACGCGCGTGGCGGCGAGTGTCACGTGCAGGTTGGTATAACGTTGTTTTAAGTATTCGATCTCCTCACGAAATATGACGTCCTGATCGCTTTTACACCCGTAAATAAAGAAAATATCACCCGGCCACGAGCGATCAGTCAGGTAGCGAACAACGCTCATCATGGGCGTAACTCCGACACCCCCTGCAATTAGCACAATGCTGCTTCCATCCTGACCGGCGAAGGTAAACTTGCCCGAAGATCCGGTAACCTGAAGCAATTCTCCCTCGTGAACATAATCATTTAAATAACTGGATACCACCCCGTGCTCTTCGTGTTTCACCGTAACTTCGCAAAAGTCGCGGTGAGTCGGAGAGGATGCAATGGTGTAGGAGCGTTTGATGGCCTGACCGTGTGGCGAAACGGTGAACGTCAGGAATTGACCAGGCAGAAAATTGAACGGCAACGTACCACCGGCAGGATCAATTAACCGAAACGTTTTCACTTGAGGCGTCTCTTGAAAAATACGCGCTACGAGCAATGGGCCTGTCCATGAGTTGGGTTTGGATGGAGCAATATCTGGGTTGATAGGCGCAGGTTTAATAGTTGCGACACTAGGAACCCCGGAGTTGGCAGGCTTCGCGGCGGCATCGCTGGCATTCGCAGGCGCAACAGCACCCACGGTTGGAGGCGCTGCTTTATTGCCTCCAGATTCGGGTTCACTACCCAATTTTGTGAGCAGAGCTGCTGCCCGCGCAGACTTATAAAAATAAATTCCCAGCATGCTGATCGCAACAGCGAGAAGGAAAGTCATAGCCATGTAATGAAACCACGACAATCCAAAAATACCATGGGGGTTGGTCGCAGAAGGCGCCAAACTCATGTTCTGAGTAAACCATTGTGAAGCGACACTTTGCGGCAGCTTGCCCTCCCAAATAAGCCTATGCGCAGCGACACCACTAGCAACTTGCGCGTTCCCTTCACGATTTAACTGGAGGGCTTGCTCAGCGGCATCGTGATCACCTGCTTCAATGGCATGCGACAAGCGGGTTTGTGCGATTTGTAACAACAGCATGCCCGCATGAATACGCTCTTCAGCCAAACGCTCGACCTCAGTTTGTTTCTCTGGCGTCAAGCTGGGTATGCTCATCAGCACGGGATAAATTTCTTTACGCGCACCACCGCCCATCATTCCCTCCATCATTTTCCCCATAGCTTCCATCATTCCAGACGGCATCCCCGTCGGCGCGGCGGGCGAATTAGGCATAGGGGCGGAAGCTTCAGGAGTACCACTTATGGGCTCTGCCACAGGTGGTACAGGCATCCCTGGATTCAATTCCGGCGATGGGGCAGTCACGGGTGCAGCGCTTCCGGGATGGTGAGACTGATGCTCACTTTCGCTTTGGGCAAAAGCGGCTGCGTTTGCCAAAACTGCACATAGCAGTCCACAGCACAAACGCTGCAAAGCCCCCACGCGTGGCAAAGCAAACACATTGACTGCGAGCAAACGCTCAACACAAATAAGTTTCATGTTTATTGCTTACATATCATTCATAGGCGTCATGGGCTTATCTGGTGCCGGTGTATCAGGCATGGATTTGTTAGGCATAGGCGCTGACTTGTTGCCTGCAGCTGGTTGTGGGGTTGTTGCAGGCTTGGTACCCAAGAGTGCTGCTTGTTGATCCGATGTGAGGATTTTGCCCGCTTCGCCAATCGCACGGATAAAGGCCATACGTTCACTGCTGCGAAGTTTTTCAATGGCCTGAACTTTTGCCTCGATTTTCGTGACATCTGGAGAATCAGCGGCCGTGAGCGTCCACATTTCCTGTTCGGCATCTTCAATGCGGCGTTCAGTGTTTGCACGATCGAGTAGGGTTTTTTCCTTAACACGATTTAGGCTTGTCTGTTGCGCTGTAGAAAGGCTGATGTGCTGCGGATGATCAAGAAAAAAGTCGGTTGCACCAATATGATATAGATGGGAAGCCCCTGGGAAGCCTGGCAGTTGCCCAGCGGGCGTCATGTTGTTCATACTTTTTTGCATTGGCATAGCGCTACGCATGCGGCCCATCATATCCATGCTCGAAGGAGAGGCCATGGGGGCTTGCATTGAACTCGATGCATCCGTGCTTGGCATGGCATCATTCATTGGCATTTCGCCTTTCATTTTCGCAGGATCTTTTGGTGGCATCCCGCCCATTTTCATCTCATCCATCATCGCCAACTGGATGACGGGCGGAGCTTGCGCATTTCGCACTGCATTACTATCGAGACTAATACTGCCTGATGCAGCTTGAGTGAAGGACGAATAAGCGAACGTCAATGCAAGCGCGGCAGTAAGAATATTAATTTTAAAATATTGATTCGACATATTTTTATTCCTTAAACAGTTGTGTAGAAAATTTGGTCGGTTAACAAAAAGAAGCTACTGCCGTTACTGAGTAAACTTATTTGACGAACCCAATGACATAATCAGAATATTACTGCGTCAATTCAACATTCACTTTTTTGCCCACTAAAATTTTCATAAGCGTCTTATCTGAATCGGCAAAGGTTAATTTTTATCGCCACCCAGTTATGACTTCGATCTGCAACTTCATGTGATCTCGCCACATCATTGGCTTTTACGGCTCCCGGCACTTGATGAACTCGCTGCACTTGATGCAGTGGTTTTAGGGTTCATTTTCATATCTTTATCCATACCTTTGTCTTTCATGTCCATTCCGTGCTCTTTCATACCCATGCCCTGATCTTTTGTTTCCATGCCATCGCCTTTCATCTCTATACCTTTTTCTTTCATGCTCATATCACCCATGCTTGAGTGTTGCGCTAGCGCGAGACTGGATGTGGATAAAGCAAGAGTTATAGAGAGTGCTGTAATAATTTTCATAGTGTTTACCTAAATTGGTTAATAAAACATGATTTAAATTTTAAACAATTTGTGAAATCCTTATCGAGCGCAGAAACATAACGGCGCCCGACAGCACGCTCGCTAAGGTTTTTTTACAGCAGTCGCTTCATGCTCTTCCGCCATAGCTTCATATTCTTTAATGGTGGATTCGTCGTTGCTAATTAACTTTTCACAGTGCTTACGCATACCATCAGCAGCGAATTGGTTTTTCCCATAACCCACCAAATATGCTTTCCGCATTTTAGTATGCGTGGCCAATTCTTTTTTTGTATCTTCAATTTTATCTTTGTAATAATGCGATATAGCATGATGCTGATCCGGCTTGTCTGCCATTTCAGAAATGAGATTTTCTATAGGTGTTGGGTTCGGCTCAGCAGCAACCACAAGGGCCGGGAAAATGAGCGCTGCACCTAATACGAGTCCAGATAATAAGGATGATGTTTTCATGATTGTATTGCTCCAAAAGTTAAGAAAAAAAATTACAGTTAAAAATAAATTAATAATTGATAGCGTTCTATTGCTACATTTTTCAGGCTGAAGCATAGACGCTCCACTAATTTTTTTGAAAACGTTCTACGTCTAAAAGTTCGCATAACCATTGCGGGTTAATGTACGCATCAATTACCTAGCGTTTCCGGAATCGATGAACGATCCATCATCATCTCCATCATTTTTTCCATCAGTTGCATTCTTTTTTCTAACGATTGAAAATAACTTTCATTTTTAGCAGGCATTGTGGCTTTCACTCCTTTTGTATTTTTCATAGACATGCCGGCCATCATCTCCATACCGCCTTGCATGGCCTTCATGTGTTCAGCCATAAGCGCTTTACGCTCTTGAGGAGTTTTGGCGTTCATCATTTTTTCATGCATTTCCTGCATCACCTTCATCTGACTATCCATTTTTTCCATAGAAGCTTTTTCTGATGTTGAGTTAGTGCTAGCAGGTACAGTGGCAACATTATGAGCATGAACTTTTTCTATGTCTTTTTTATCGACAGCCCATGCTGTGGTGCTGAGCAATGAACAAATACTAATAATCATTAACGGATGAACAGATTTCATAGATAATTCCTGAGAGTAATGGCAGGTATAACAACGCGTTAATTGTTTAGGTGCTGCTGTATATTGGTCTACATCAATAGCGAAACAGATAATGCGAAAGATGTAGAAAGGCAGTGAACGCCTAATTTACGCTAGGCGGTGAAACGCATTAAAATGCTTATGCGGTTCAACATAAAAAATTAATGCATATTGGCAATCATGTTGTGGCAACTTTTTGCACATTTTTTACAAGAAGCAACGCAACCATCCATTCCACCAATCGCTTCACAGCTTTTGGCACAGGCTTCACAAATTGTTGCACACGGCTCACATAATTGTTTGCAGTAAGCAGAGCTACTCAATTGAAAATCTGCTGTGAGTTGACAAACAGCTGCGCAACTCATCATCAAACGATAATGTTCAGGCTCTACATGCTTTCCGCCTGTTGTTAAACAATAATTCATTGCCGACTGTAAGCACATTTGGTGACAGTGCGTACAATCATCAATGCAAGGTTTCATGTCGGCAGTGATCATAGATGGATGATGTATAGTTTAATGCTCCAAGTTAAAAATAATAAAAATGTTCAAGCGCGAAATACGCATTGAGGTTCAATTAGCTGCTTTTATCTCATCGCCGTCTGTGTAGTGGCTAACCCACAACCGGCTAATAAATGACAATTAAAAAGGTTGATTTTTAATGTCTAATTAAAATCAATATTATGATTGCCAATGAATATAAGCTGCCTCCAACGGTATAGAAATTCCGTCAAAATATGCCACAACACGAGGCGTAAAATCTCCTGCAGGGCGACTGGCCTCTACACTTCCGCGATAAATAATGGCGTCATTTATTTTTGCTGTGGATGATTTTGATACAGATGGTTTTGATGTGGTTGCCAAAGAATGCATGGCGTAAATATTTACAGCTAAAGGTTCAGCGCTATCTTTAAGCGTGTCAGCGTAGAGTTCTACTCGAACAGCATCTGGGTTCATTCCGTTAAGATAAATTGGTACTTCAAAATGATGCTGATTATTGTGTGTTTCAATGTGAACTTCGCCAAAACTCATTGAGCCCCAGTGAGATTTTAACTCCTGTTGCCACTCTTCCATTCGCTGCGCAAGAGCCCCCTTGTGCAAACTGCGAGCCTGGAATGCAGCCGCCGCAGGCATATAAAGTTTTTCTGTATATTCGACTATTGCACGGTTAACCGAAAATCGAGGGGTTAATTGCGCCATACTTTCGCGCATTCGTTTTACCCATTGCAACGGAATGCCTTGCTCATTACGCTGATAAAACTCTGGAACAACTTCTTGTTCAAGCAACGTGTAAAGTGCGTTGGCTTCTACGATATCCCAAGCGGGGTCATCACCGTGCTCCTGGCCATCACCCAACGCCCACCCAAGTTCTGGCGAGTAGGCCTCAGCCCACCAACCATCTAGCTCCGAGATGTTGATGCCGCCATTCACTAACACTTTCATACCGCTTGTGCCGCAAGCCTCCCACGGGCGGCGCGGTGTGTTTATCCACACATCCACTCCTTGGACTAACTGTTCACCTAAATGCATGTCGTAATCACTTAAAAAAACAACATGAGAACGAACGTCAGCTTGCTGAGTAAATTGTATCCATTGACAGATTAAAGCTTGGCCTTGCAGGTCTTGTGGATGAGCTTTACCGGCGATGATCAGTTGAACTGGGCAATCAGGATTTGTAAGGATACGGCTCAAGCGCGCGGGGTCTTGCAGCAATAAGTTATTGCGTTTATAAGCTGCAAAACGGCGTGCGAATCCAAGCGTTAATATGTCGGGATTCAATAATGTTTTAAGTTGAGCCAGCTCTTCAGGCATTGATCCTGATGCAGCAAGCTGGCGTGATAAACGCGTTCGTGTGTAGTCAATGAGTAATTGGCTGCGGGCAGCTCGAAATTGCCATATTCTGGCATCACTCAGGCAACACATATGCCTTTTTAAAGGTAGTGTTGTATCTCGCCAGCGCTCTTTGGAGCAAGCTTCTGTCCATAAGGTATCCGCTGCCGCCGAATCCCAGGTCGGCATATGAACACCATTAGTAATATGGCCAATAGGGACTTCTTTATGTGGCCAACGAGGAAATAGCGGTTCAAACAAGTGGCGACTTACTTTGCCATGTAGGTTGCTGACACCATTGATTGCGCCGCTACCGCGAATCGCTAAAAAAGCCATGTTGAACGCTTCTGTTTGATCTTGCGGATTTGCTCGCCCTAGCGCGAGTAAGTCTTGAAAACTAATGCCAAGTTTGTTTTTGGTGTAAACCCCTAAGTATTGTTCGATCAGTGCCGGTGCGAACCGATCAAAACCGGCGCTTACGGCAGTGTGCGTGGTAAAAACATTACCCGCACGAGTAGCCGCCAATGCTATTTCGAAGGACTGCTGAGTTTTCTTCATGAAACTGTAAGCGCGCTCTAACACTGCAAAAGCAGCATGGCCTTCATTCAGGTGACACACATCCGGATGAGCACCAAGCTCTTCAAGCAAGCGCCAGCCACCCATTCCTAGCAGCAATTCCTGCTGTAACCTTACTTCTGAATCACCGCCATACAGCTCACTAGTAATACCGCGATGCGCTGGCATATTGGTAGGGTCGTTGGAGTCGAGGAGGTACAACTTCACACGTCCTACTTGTACTTGCCAGGTGCGCAGCCACACCGTATGAGTTGATAAGGTTACTTTTAAACGCAACCAATCGCCCGAAGTCTGGCGCACGGGAGTGATTGGCAACTGGCCCGGATCGTTGTAGGGATAAAGTGCGTGTTGTGAGCCGTCATTGCTTATTACTTGCCGGAAATAACCTTGCTGGTACAACAAACCAACACCCACAACCGGTATACCCAAATCGCTGGCAGCTTTAAGTTGATCACCTGCGACATTGCCTAATCCGCCGGAATAAATCGGTAAGGCTTCGCTTAGCATAAACTCCATACTGAAATAGGCTATGCAGCTTAAAACGCTTTTGGGATATTGCTCTTGAAACCATGCTGGCGACTTCAATGCCTGTTGTTTTTCCAGCAAGCGATCGACTTCTCGCCGGTACTCGGGCTCGGCCAGCAGTGTTTCAATCCGTTCATGCGCAACGGTTTGCAATACCGCCCAGGGGTTCCGGGTAAGCTCCCACAATTCTGGGGCAAGCTTGCGCCATAACGAATCACTCGCATGATTCCACGACCAATGCAAATCTAAAGCCAATGAAGCCAATTGTTCAAAGCCAGCTATCTTTGTTGGAAGAATTCCACAAGGCGGGTACACATGTTCTTGATGTTTTAATTCAGGACGCTTATTCATGAGTTTTTCATCTTCCTAGTAATGCTTAAAAAACCAGCATTAAAAATCTATAGAGTAAACATCCACCCAATAATTACTTTTCAGCGATTCGTCGTCAGGTACGCGAGCGCTGGGTATTGGCATGTCTTGCTGAAAACCTCCTAGCAACAACCACTCTTGGCATGTTGACCGTGTACGACATTTCCATCTTCGACACCATATCCCGCGTCGTGTATGGCTAACTTAAGCTGATCGAGAGCCGGTAGCTGCTCATCATAATGTACGGTGGCTTCGTTGTTCTTAAGTGACACAGCGACGTCATGGACCCCCGGAATTGATTTCAATGCGTGCACCACTTTGCTGGTGCAGCCTTCGCACGTCATACCGGTTACTTTTAATGTTTCAGTTTTCATTGTGATGCCTCTTTCAAAAAATTGAATAGCAACGACGCGATAATGAGCGTCCATTTGTAGGAGCGTAGAAAGCTCCAAGTTTAACGTTGATCTTGATCTCGACGATATACAGCGTTGATTGAAATATTTTTTCATTTCGTAATACATTAATTACTTTTTCAGCGATGCATTGTAAATTGCGGCTACGGTCGCACCCGCTAACCAACCTAGTACAAATACTTCAACGAACCCCATCACTGCTTCCAATAAGGAGATATTCATACGAATGATTTGGGTAACATCTAATCCGTGCAGTAAGCTGTTAAAAAAGAGAATGGTTCCTGCTTCACCTGCCGTGGCCATAACAAATAGACAACCTAAATGCAGTAGCGCCAGCGTTGTACCCACGGCGAACCCGAATCGTTTTACATCAATGTTGTTCATTTCTATTATCCTTGTCAGATTGACTATGCTCATGTTTACCGTGCCCGCCCATCATCATTAAATGACAACCCAACATTAGAATCATAAAAACAAATAGGGATACCCCTTGACCCACGCCGAATAACGGCAATACAAAAATAAGCAATAGAGGTAACAGGCAGCCAATAAGCATTCGTAAGTGATGATTCATTTTTGTTCTCCCATTTCAAACAGATTTTTCCATTGCCCCCAGCGTGGAATAAACGCAGGTACACGGATCTGGTATGCGCGATATTCATCACCAAATTCAACTAGCATCTTTTTCTCCTCGCTGCGTGCCAACAAAACATAGGCAACAATAATGAGAGGGAAAAATACGAGAGAAAAAATAGTGGGCCAGTGCACTACACCTTCACCAAAAATACCGATAAAAAGCCCTGTATATTGTGGATGTCGCACTACGCTATATAACTTATCGGTAATGAGCCTATGTTCTTGTCGCGCACGGTGAAGCTCGCGCCATCCCTCCATAAATAAACCAATACCTGCAAACAAAATAAAATAACCGAGAATCATCGCGATCATCATGCCGGTCTCACCGTAACCGAGCAGAGTTGACCAGAGATTAGCGTTGAGGTTGGTTTTATCGATTCCAAAAAAACGAACGAGTAAATAAATTGTGAGGGGAAAACCATACATCTCGGCATAGAGCGCAATAATGAATGCTTGTACTACACCTGCACTTGCCCACTCTCGCCATGTTTTGGGTGCGAGATAGCGATACAGAAACCACGAGATCACCACGACTACAATGAACGTGACGCCCCATGCACCGGAATGTGCAATATGCTCATTCATCTACATACCTCCTGCAAAACTCAATATGATTCATTGAAACCTTCAATCAAATGACATATTTCATATCCACTCGGTTCTTGGTTTGGCTTTTTTCCCCAATCCTTCATCGCATTTTTCATATGCCTTCGCATCGCGCACTGTTGACTAAAATGCTGTTCAGTTTCTTGCAATCTTTTTTCGAGAATCTGACGAGCCATAGGGCACGCCATCTTTCCTTTGCTTGCCTCACGAATGATTTCTTTGATATCACCCAATGTGAAGCCTAACGTCTGCGCATTGAGCACAAACTGAAAACGCTTGCGATCTTGTTCACTGTACTCTTTGTAATTATTGTCTGAATTACGTATTGGTTTGATCAACCCAATACGTGTGTAATAACGAATGGTGTCAGCGGATACATGTAATTCGCGCGACAATTGTGCTACCCGCATACACGCCCCCACATAATGTTCCTGATGGTTTTAATCTACTCCCAATTCATGCTTATCCTTTTGATCTAAATCAAACCGAAGAGTTAAACCTACGTTTAGATAACGACTTACACACACTTAAAAATTATGTACCCCTCATAGATCAAGCCAGCAGTCTATTGTTGTCGCCAGAAATTCTTTTAATCTTTGATAGAAAACTTATGGAACGAAATCTTTGCGCGGCTGTAAGCCCAGAGAGGTATCGAGTGCAACTAAGTTGTTAATAAGCGGGAAAAATTAACGTTGGTTGGACTCAATATGGATGAAATGTAAGCCCGCGGGGTAAAACGGAGAAGGTATTGAAATGTCAATTAGACTAGCGCGACGCCAAGCTTGCGCAGTAACCACTCAAGCAGCCACGCAAGTTAAGACCGTGATTTGCGCCAGAGCAGCACAAGGTAGAAAAGTTAAATTCGAATGTACTAGGCACCGCTTGAGGCCGTGCGCAATGCACTTGTATCAGTTATAGAAATTGATCTGTTGTCGATAGTGATCACTTTATTTTTTTGTAAGCGCGTAAAAATTCGGCTGACAGTTTCTATAGTGAGCCCCAGGAAATTACCAATATCTACTCGCGACATAGGCAAAGTAAAATTGTTAGTAGATAGATGGCGAAGCCCATTGCTGGTAGAAATATTCAATAGTAACGTTGAAATTTTCATTTCGGCGCTACCTTTACTCAGTAACGCAATGAGTTGTTGATCATGCTTAATTTCTCGGCTCATTAATAGTAGAAAATGACGCTGCAATGTCGGTATTAATAAACTTAATTCTTCAAGACGATTGAAAGGAATTTCACAGACAGACGATGTTTCAAGCGCGATCACAGAATTGTTGTAAATATTTTCGGCTAAACCATCCATGCCTACCACTTCCCCCAGCAAATGAAATCCCATGACTTGTTCGTCACCTTTCTCACTAATACTGATAGCTTTTACAGCGCCAGAGCGGATTGCAAAAACTGCATTAAAGACATCATTGGTGCGGTATAAATATTCTCCTTTTTGGAGGGGTTTACCCCGTTGAATAATCCTATTCAATTTGTCAATATCATCCAAATGCAAGCTAACGGGTAAGCAAATCGTGTTCAGGCGGCAGTTTCAGCAGCTGAGTTTTTTATTGTGTAAACAGTGAATATCTTTTGAGGTAATGTCGCTGATATTGTTCATAAAAAATAATCCCTACCATAAGAAGATTTATTGCGTGCATTTTCGCTAAAGCTGTAGCTAAAAACTCCCACCAACCACAAGAACGCTGGTACAAACAATACCCATTTAAACTGTGAATCGATTAAAAAATTAATCCAACTCATTGTACCAACCGTTAATAGCCCGGTAATACCAAGAGCGAAAATTGACCCGGGAAATTGATGACGTAGAACGTTTTTTGCCAAAAATAAAACCAGAACGCCACAACCTGCGATAAATCCACCAAGCACGGTAAACACGTGGTTTAGCCACTGCGATAAGCGAGGTAAATTTTTATGAATGCCATTATCGCTCACGCCGATAAAGCGTAAATCTTCAGGTAACAATGAAGCGCGTATAAATATAAAATAAATACCGAGGACAAGAAGCCATATTCCACATACTCTAAACATCCACAGCGAAAATCGTAATAAGTTTTTCATATTCATATTTATCCTGCGGAATAGAAAAGTAAAATATGGTTGCGTCGCTTACACAAGAACACTTCAATGCATCGCAAAAGAAAAAGCGAACCGCACACCCATCGACGTTGAATAACGACTACAAAATATTGAGCAGTGACACTTGGCGCTTTCGTCATTTAAAAGCGACGACCAAGCTCAGTAAAAGAGTAAGTGTGGTGATTCCTGGACTTTAATAGGCAAGACTCCAGCGATTATCTAATCAAATCGCTGCGCTTGTTTTGAGTCGCAATGGCACTATGCGTCTAGCGATAGAACCATTGCTGAAAGAAATGATTTATTTTGCTTTTTGAGGGTGCTCAGCAAGCCATTTATCGAAGTCAGCAATTTCTTTTTTCTGCGCATCGATAATCTTTTGAGCTGCTGCGCGCATCTCTGGGTTCTTACCTTTGTCGAGTTCCTTTTGAGCCATTTTTACGCCTTTTTCATGATGCATCTTCATCATCATAGCAAAATCATAATCCTGATTTCCAGTCATTTTCATCTGCTTATGGTCCATGTCCATGTGGTCCATTGACATGTCTTTCCCAGACGCCATTGACAACGTTGCATCGGCGTGAGCCATCAATGATGTTGAGGCAGCAGTAACCAAAAGACCTGAGAACAGAACGGCGGATGAAGTACTGCGAACGATTTTTTTAAGTTGTAAATACATGAGAAACCTCGGCAATTGTGGGGTGAGTAGTGGTATCGCAATTAGTGGGCGTGAGAGGCCATGGCAGTACAGCTTTCCGCGCATTTACGGCACGCCGTTACGCACTCCTCCATGCCACCGATCTCTTCGCAACTGTCCGCACATGCCGTGCAGATATCCGCACAGACTTTGCAAATATCCGCGCTGTAGGTTGAACCGCTTAACTGAAAGCAGGCGGAGGTTTCACAGATTTTGGCGCAGTCCAGCATTAACCTAAAATGCGTCGCTTCAATATGTTTTCCGCCCATATTAAGGCAGTGCATCATGGCGGTTTGTAGGCAGGTTTTGTGGCAGTTTGAACAGTTATCGATACAATCTGAGTTAATCGTCATGTGGCTCATATTATTGCTCCAATCGGGTAAGTTTTAGGGTGCTGATTTTGCAACAGCGCGATAGAAATAGACCCGACTCGGGCTTTTAACAGTGCGTTGGAGCACACTCAACGTGGTCGAAGTGCCATTTTATTTTGCAGATCCACTACTTAATTTAAAATTTTGGGTGCTGTAATGGCGGTGAATTTCTTACACTTGACGGAAAAATTTGTGATCCATTGCTGCCCTGAAAGGATCGCGCATCATCGATTTATCAACTTGAAAGAGGTAGACGGCTGCACTGGGATTGAACTATGCTTTAAATATTGCATCTCATAGATTCCTACATCCTGTGGTTGGACCATGAACAAAACTGGCTACAAAAACATTTTCATTGCGTTGCTGCTATTGGCTTTTACCAGCCAATCGTTTGCCGCTTTGATGATGCCATGTCAGTTTGTATCTCAAACGTCTATGAGCATGGATATGGGCGATATGGCCGGAATGGATCACGCCAACATGGCCGGTATGGATCATTCGGGGATGCACCACACGGATAAGACGACGCCTACCTACGACTGTTGCAAAACAGTAGGTCATTGCAGTTCAGGCAGTTGTTCACTGGCTTTTTTCGGTCACTCATTTGATGTATCCCTACTTTCCCTACACACTGATGTCAATGTGTCCTACACCAATGTAATTCCTGAACGTCTCGCTTCCTCGCTCTTCCGACCACCAATTTTCTGTTAACACAGGACAGTTACGCCTTAAATTTGGCGTCTGTTTGATTTTTTCGTGTTAACAGGAGTCATCGTGCTCCTCGTTACTTAGGTTTATCACCTGATTACCGCTTTGGAGCCATTATGTTTTTCCGATACACCCCACGCTATGTCCTGGTTTTTGTCGCCTGCGTTTTCAGTGCGTCTACTGCGTTCGCGATTGATTCGGTCACATCTACACCCATCAAATCTCAATCGGCACCTGCGACTGCGATCAAGTTGGATGTTTTCAAAAGCCCCACCTGCACCTGCTGCGAAAAATGGGTAGCCAATCTGGAGGCCAGGGGTTTCCAGAGTACAGTTCACCATCCGGCTGATCTTAACCAGGAAAAGCTCAACCGCCACATCGCACCACAATACCAGTCCTGCCATACCGCTGTTTCAAATGAAGATTATGTGTTGGAAGGACACGTGCCCGCCAACCTAATCAAACGTTTCCTTGCCGAAAAGCCCAGAAATGCGCTGGGACTTGCCGTACCCGGCATGCCCGCTGGTAGCCCTGGCATGGAAATGGGTGATCGTTTTACCCCCTATGACGTTTTGTTACTCAACGCTGATGGTTCGAGCCGTGTCTATGCCCGCATCAACAGCGTCCATGATCAAGAAGAAGGAGACCACCATGACCACCACTAAATCGGGATTGTCGGGTACGACCGTGCTTAGCGCTGCTGGAACATCGTTACCAACATCCTCACCTCTTAATCCACTGGCGATGCCGAGTGCCACAACGCCTGCGGACAAGGCTTTTAGCCGTCGGCATTTTGTATTGGGGGCATCCTCATTGCTTGCACTGGCGACCTTGCCACTACCAAACCTGGGTTGGGCCGAGTCTAAAGCCACTACAGCGAGCGGTCCGGAGATCCTGACCGGTAACGAATTTGACTTACACATTGGCTACCTAAAGGTGAATTTCACCGGCACAGAGCGTATTGCTACCACCGTGAACGGTGGTTTGCCCGGGCCGACTTTACGCTGGAAAGAAGGTGAAGAAGTCACCTTGCGCGTGACCAACCACCTAAAAGAAGAAAGCTCAATTCATTGGCACGGCATTGTTTTGCCAAGCGCCATGGACGGTGTGCC
>JANYIO010000059.1 GCA_025362015.1 Gammaproteobacteria bacterium
ATTTTATGTGAAGCCCTGATTGATGCGCTCACCTTCTGGCGCTGGGGTTTTAAAAATGTGACCAGTAGCTTTTGAGTGAATGGTTTTAAGGATGAAATTTTACAAGCGTTAATCAGCTTAAAAATTAAACGTGTGTTGATTGCTTATGATCGTGATGATGCGGGAAATAATGCAGCGCTTGAAGTCGCGAAGGCGTTAAACAAAAATGGTATTGATGCCTTCCGTGTGTTGTTTCCAAAAGGCATGGATGCGAATCAGTATGCGTGCCAGATGCAACCTGCGCAAAAAGCCTTGGCGTTAACGATTAGAAAAGCTGAGTGGCTTGGCAACGGTAAAGCGCCGGAAATTACCACCGAACCTGTTAACGCAACAAACTCTTTTATTTTAGCCGCTACGACTGCACGGATGCAGGAGGTAGAGCAACGCAAGGAGCAGTTGCCGAAAATTTCTGAGCCGATAGGGTGTGAGAGTTCGAGTCTCTCCATCCATGAATCTGTAGCAGGCATTGAAATGACAAATACTACTTTACTCGATCAACAATCAACACCCGTCCCACCGTTGCCGGCTTTAACTGCGTTACTGGAAACCCGCGATGATGGTTTGTTTCTTATCCTGGGCGAGCGCACTTATCGTGTACGTGGCTTGGATAAAAACGCGAGTACCGATCAATTAAAAATCCAATTACTTGCGCAACGCGGTGAAGGCTTCTTTATCGACAAGCTGGATTTATACAGCAGTAAACAACGGCAAATATTTATTAACCAAGCCTGTGTTGAGCTGGGTGTGAGTGATGAAATTATCAAAAAGGACTTAGGTAAATTGTTGCTGGCACTGGAACAAGAGCAGCTAAGAAAGAATGACGACAAAAATGTATTATCCCCTGTGCAATCACTCACCACCGAAGAACGCGAAGCCGCTTTAGCATTGTTGCGTGATACAAATTTACCGGAACGCATTCTCGCTGACTTTACACTCGCGGGTGTTGTGGGTGAAGAAACCAATAAGCTCGTAGGCTATCTCGCGTGTGTGAGCCGCAAATTAGATAGGCCACTCGCGGTGGTGATTCAGAGTTCAAGTGCTGCGGGTAAATCATCGTTGATGGACGCTGTGCTTGCCTTCATGCCCGAAGATGAGCGCGTGCAATACTCGGCCATGACAGGACAGAGTTTGTTTTACATGGGTGAGACTCGTTTAAAAAATAAAATCCTCGCAATCAGTGAAGAGGAAGGCGCGCATACGGCAAGTTACGCATTAAAACTTTTACAGAGTGAAGGTGAAGTCACCATTGCATCAACAGGTAAAGACGATAGTACCGGACAGTTAGTGACGCGCGAATACAAAGTAGAAGGCCCGGTGATGTTGTTTCTAACCACCACGGCCATCGACATAGACGAAGAATTATTAAACCGTTGTTTAGTGTTAACCGTGAACGAATCACGCGAACAAACCGAAGCCATTCATCATGCGCAACGCCAGAAAAGAACACTGAAGGGTTTAGAGTCCAAAATAGAAAAATCCCTTGTTTACAGCTCCACCGCAACGCACAACGATTATTAAAATCGCTTGTGGTGATTAATCCCTACGCTGACCAATTAACTTTCTTGGCCGACAAAACCCGCACACGCCGTGACCACGAAAAGTATTTAACCCTGATTGACAGCATTGCATTACTGCACCAATACCAGCGTGAAATTAAAACATTAGGGGCGCTGGACTATATCGAAGTTACCACCGCTGATATTGCACTGGCCAATCGTTTAGCGCATGAAGTGTTGGGAAAAACCCTTGATGAATTACCGCCGCAAACGAGAAAGCTATTAAAAGAAATTCAAGCATGGGTACAGCAATCGTGCAAGGTTGACGGCATTGAACAACGCGATTTTAGATTTACACGCAAACAATTACGTGACGTAACGGGCTGGGGCAACACACAATTAAAAGTACATCTTGCGCGCTTGGACGATATGGAGTTTTTAAGCACGCACAACATTCCACGCAGCAAAGCGATTGCCTATGAATTACTGTTCGATGGTTCAGCCGACAATAATAATCCGCATTTAATGGGGTTGTTAGATGTGAGTTATTTACAAAAAAATAGTAAAACGTACTGCTACGATGGAGAAAAGTCGGGGGCGGTAAAAGAAAAGTCGGGGTCTGGTCGGCCTCAAGTCGGGGGAGTGTCGGTATTAAAAAAACCATTGCACACCAATGGTCACGCGGCTTTGCATGAATTACAAAATGATTGGATAGAAAGCACGTATGTGGCAGTGTGAAAATAAAAAGGAATCGTACACATGGTTTTAAAACGTAAGCGCATCAGGTACGCATAAAATCCTGTGTGTTCAATCGCTACCGCTACACATTTTATCGAGCTAATCATGATGCGCTTACGTTTTAAAACCATGTGTACGATTCCTTATTTTTATTATTATTTCACACCGCCACATACGTGCCTTTTTCCCAATCGTGTTGCCACTCGTGGAAAGCCTTGCCGTTGCTAAGTTCTAGCGGTTTTTCTAACTCCAACTTGGCACCAACTTGAGGCCAACTTGACCCCAACTTCTTTTCGTCATACTTATATTTTTCTAATTTTTCTGCATCCACCAACCCCATTAGCAACGCTTGGTTATCATCTACGTTGCCGCTGTACAGCAATTCATAGTCAAGCGATTGACCACGAGAACCGCGATGCACTAATAAATATTCCATGTCTTCTAAGCGCTTACAGTGAACTTTTAATTGGTTATCGCTCCACTGGATCACGTCTCGTATTTGTTTGCGACTAAAACGAAAGTCACGCTGTTCAATGCCATCAACCTTGCACGACTGCACAACCCACGTTTGAATTTCTTTTAACAGTTTTCTCGTTTGTGGCGGTAATTCATCAAGGGTTTTTCCCAACACTTCATGCGCTAAACGATTGGCCAGTGCAATATCAGCGGTGGTAACTTCGATATAGTCCAGAGTACCCAGTGTTTTAATTTCACGCTGGTATTGATGCAAAAGCGCAATGCTATCAATCAGCGTTAAATACTTTTCGTGATCTCTTCTTGTGCGCGTTTTATCCGCAAGGAAGGTGAGTTGATCGGCGTAAGGATTAATGACAGTAAGCGGTTTTAGCAGGCGTTGTGCGTTGCGGTGGAGCTGTAAAACAAGGGATTTTTCTATTTTGGACTCAAGGCCTTTGAGGGTTCGTTTAAGCCTTTGTGCGTGGTGAATCGCTTCCGTTTGTTCGCGTGATTCGTTCACGGTTAACACTAAACAACGGTTTAATAATTCTTCGTCAATGTCGATGGCCGTAGTGGTTAGGAACAACATCACTGGCCCTTCTACTTTGTATTCGCGTGTGACTAGCTGGCCTGTACTGTCATCTTTACCCGTGGAGGCAATGGTCACTTCACCTTCACTTTGTAAAAGTTTTAATGCATAGCTGGCCGTGTGTGCGCCTTCCTCTTCACTGATCGCAAGGATTTTATTTTTTAATCGCGTCTCACCCATGTAAAACAAACTCTGCCCAGTCATTGCAGAATATTGCACGCGCTCATCTTCCGGCATAAACGACAGCACCGCATCCATTAAACTACTTTTACCCGCCGCACTGGAACTTTGAATCACTACCGCGAGTGGTCTATCTAATTTGCGCGAGACGCACGCAAGATAGCCTACGAGCTTATTGGTTTCTTCACCGACAACACCGGCGATAGTAAAATCTGCAAGAATGCGTTCGGATAAATTTTTATCGCGCAGTAAACTTAAAGCCGCCTCACGCTCTGCACTGGTGAGTACTTGAACAGCGGGCAGAATGTCAGAATCATTTTTCTTTAGCTGCTCTTGTTCAAGCGCTAACAGTAATTTTCCTAAATCCTTTTTGATAATCTCATCACTCACGCCCAGTTCAACACAGGCTTGATTAATAAAGATTTGCCGCTGTTTGCTTGCGTATAAATCCAGCTTGTCGATAAAGAACGCCTCACCGCGTTGTACCATCAGCTGCACTTTTAATTGATCGGTACTCGCATTTTTATCAAGGCCACGTACACGATAAGACCGCTCTCCCAGGATCATAAATAAACCATCGTCGCGGGTTTCAAGCAGAACGGTTGAAGTGGGTAGCGGTGGGACGGGCGAGGCAATAACATCAAGCGCAACAGTTTCCACAACAGCTTTTATTTCTGCCACCTCTTCAGCTGCGACAACCTCAACAGCAATGGCAACTAAGGAAAGAGCAATTGGCTCTGTAGTGATTTGCGGTGCTTTACCACTACCAAGCCACTCCGCTTTGCGAATTACCAGCGCTAAACTTTTTTGCGGTGGTTGCATCTGGCAAGCGTATTGATTCGCGTCCATGCCTTTTGGAAACAACACACGGAAGGCATCAATACCATTTTTGTTTAACGCCTTCGCGACTTCAAGCGCTGCATTATTTCCCACATCGTCACGGTCATAGGCAATCAATACGCGCTTTATTTTTAGTGTGATTAAGGTTTGTAAAATCTCATCCGTAAAACCATTGACGCCGTAACTGCTGGTGACATTCTTAAAACCCCAACGCCAGAAGGTGAGCGCATCTATCAGCGCTTCACATAAAATAATTTCTTCACAACCTACCAAGCCCGCACGATTAAACACGCCAGCCTGTGGACTCGGTAAATACAAATGGTAAGCCGTGCCCTCGCGCAAGTTATCTAATATTTTGCGGCCATACAATTGCACCACATCACCCGACGCATCAAGTAACGGCACAACCACAGAGCCATTTAAATGCTCATGGCCAGACTCGCGATAAATACCAATGCGCTGTAATTTTGCGCGTAACTCAGAACCAGCCTTGCGATTCTTTTGCGGTAAACGTAAACCCAACGTGCGATTGGCGTAACCCAATTTAAATTCGTTAAGCAACTCTGCATCATCCAGTCCGCGCTTTTGTAAATAGTCCAGCGCCTCCGGCGATTGCAATAAAGTTTCATGATAATAATTCACGACTTCAC
>JANYIO010000087.1 GCA_025362015.1 Gammaproteobacteria bacterium
TGACTGTTACAGCCTTGGCATAAGCTTCCGCGTAAACTGCTGCCGATTCAACTCTAACAGCGCCTTTTACTCCAAAGGAATATATCTATGCGCCGCCATAAACTACCACAACTCAGCTTGCTTGCTTTACTCATAGCAACACAAGTCAACGCAGCTGAAGTGCCAAATGAAGTACCAAAAAACAAACCCGTTACTAATAAGGATATTGAAGAGGTGCTAGTCATTAGCCATCGCGAAAGCGATTACTCCGTGATTACTGAGCAAGCACAAAAAATTATTGATGTGCCGGGCTCCCTTGGCGACCCATTAATGGCAGCATTTAGTTTACCCGGCGTATTAAGTCAGGGCGAAGCTGGTGCGCCGGCGGTGCGCGGTTCATCTCCGAGTGACAACCGCTATATGGTCGATGGCGTTCCAGCAGGCTATGTATTCCATTCATTTTCCACCTCTATTTTTAATGAAAATATTATTCAGGATTTTGAATTATATTCAGCTGGCTTTGGCCCAAAGTACAGCAATGCGATTGGCGGAGTATTTGATATTAAATTACGCGACCCCAAACATGAACCACTAACCACCAAGCTGGATCTTTCTGTGTTGCGCGCCGGAATATTTGTAGAAGGTGAAACCACTGAAAATTCAGCTTTTTATCTTTCCGCAAGATCCAGCTTATTGCAATATTTTCTGGATGCTCAATCAAAAAAGGATATTGAAACAAAAGACGGAATTCGCGTGCAAACCGCACCCCAGGATACAGATTACCAATTTAAATACGTTTACGACATTGACGAAAATAATCAATTAAAAATTAGCGCTAATGGTGCGACTGATTTAGCAGCGGCTGAATTTACCAACATCTCAAAAGAAGTGCTTGAAGACCCCGATTTTGCTGGCAGTGCCAAAATTAAAAACAAATTTAATAATGCTGCAATTAGCTGGACCCTCAGTGATGATCATGGCGAGACCCTGAACATTCAGGCAGGACATTATGATAATCACACAGATACCCACTGGGGCAATGAACAATATCTATTTAATATGCAAAATACTGACACTTATTTAATTGCAAACTATGAGGTTGCTGTTGCGAAAAATCACAATATTTCGGTGGGAGCAGAAGCGCATCAACTGAATTATCGCTACGATGCCCGCTTTATTAATTATGTCTGTACTGAAACGGATCCCGATTGCGCATTGCGACGCGGCGAATTAATTAATGCCAGCGATACAATTAACGTTAATGAAGATATGTTTTATGCCAATGATCATTGGGATATGACCCGCACTTTTGCACTAGATGTAGGCGTACAAGCACACTATAACGATTTCACTCAAGAAACTTTTTTTAACCCTCGCCTTGCAGCAACCTGGAGTTTTATAGATAACTGGAAATTAAGCTCATCACTTGGCGCCTACAATCGTTTCCCTGAAGTCGATAAACTGTTTCCGGAAATTGGCAATCCCGATTTAAAATCGCCGACATCCAATCATTTTACATTGGGCCTTAAACATAATATTGACAACGGCTGGAGCTGGTCGGTTACCGGTTACTACAAAACCATGGATGATTTACCGCTAGCAATGGGAGTCAATGACACACCCAATTACACCAACAATACTGAAGGCAAAGCCTATGGTATGGATATATTTATCAATAAAGAATTAACGGACAAATGGTACGGTTGGCTAGCAATTAGCGCATCAAAAAGTTTACGCACTAACAAACTGACTGATGTTGAAAGCAATTATTATTTAGATACTCCCGTCGTTATAAACTGGGTAATGAATTATAAACTAACAGACAAATGGACAATGGGTTCTCGTTTGACCGTACAAACCGGGCGCGCTTATACACCCATCGTCGGCGTGCAAAAAAATCCCTATTTCGACAACCATATATTGCCGGTATATGGCGAAGCCTTTTCAGAAAATTTGCCAACTTATACTCGGTTAGATTTGCGCTTTAAATATGACACTACGTTTTGGCATCACAAGGGAACCTATAATATTGATATTCTCAATGCACTGAACCGCCAGAATGTAACCGACAGAAATTTAGACTATAAACGCACTAAGTCGCCACAAGATTTCAAATTGGAAGATCAAGTGGGTTTAGGGATTATTCCTGCGGTAGGTATGTCGGTTACTTTCTAGAAGTTGAAGCCTACTTATGTTCATAATTACTGTTAACATAATGCACACCCAATATTAGTGAATGGAATATCATCAAACCAATGCAATCAGTAACAATTATAAATTAATGGTTCACTCATGATTATTCAAAAAATTTCACAATTACTTTTTTGTACCCTTATTGTTGCCGCATTTGAATGTAATGCGGGTGATTTATCTGCCGACGTAGGTAAGGGCGCAAATAGCCCCAACAATGTTGATGGGAGCTATTTGGAAGTAGGCGGGGGTTTAAATATTGGCACTGAAATATTTTATGGAATTCCCGAAGGCAATAGACACGGCAAAATCATCTATTCTTTGGAACCCAGTGTCAATTTACGCATGCAAAATAACGGCTGGTTTGTGGAGGCTTTTTCAGCCAGTTTCGAAGCCTTCACCTTGGGATACAATCTGAGCAATAGTGATCACTGGTCACTTGATATTGTAGGGTTGCAGCAACACCCCGAAATTAGCAGTAGAACCAGTAAAGATTTAAAAGGCGTGCGTCCACGTCATTTCGATTTTATGTCGGGCCCACGTGCAACGGGTTATTTGGGTAATTATATTGTGCAAGTGCACGCGCTTACCGACGTTAGCGATAAGCATAACGGTCAAGTCTTATCGGCAAAAATTGCGCATCATTGGCAATATAAAAACTGGAATATTCATGCGATTGGCGGTGTAAGTTATCGCTCGGATAAAGTTGCTGATTATTATCTTTCTGTAGAACCGGAGGATGCGACGGAAAAATTTCCAGAGTTTCATGCTCAAGCGGGATTTATCCACATGTTTGAAGTTGGAGTAACTTATCCGCTCAGTCAACAATGGGTTTTTAGAAGCTCCTTTCAGCATTACGAATTAGAATCACAATGGTCTGACAGTCCGCTGCTGGCATCGACTCACGCGAGCAAGCTTTTAACCTCAATCAGTTATGTATTTTAATGTACATGAAAGAAAACAAGCGACAATGCCAAACAGTTTTTATAAGACGATATAAGCTCGTCTTACTATTGTGTGTTTCATTGTTTTCGCTGTGCAATTATGCAAACGCGTCGAGCAATGACACACAGCTATTCATTAAACCCGCGCGCTGCATTGCATTGCATCAGGGCCAGGTCTGTTATCAAACGTTAAAAATTATTTGGCAAACGGATATCGCCGATAATTATTGTCTTTTGCAGCAAGGTAACAATACGCCCTTGTTATGCTGGGAGCACGCAGCAAGCGGCACTGGCAATGTTGAATTCGCAAATCATACCTCCGTTAAATTAATATTAGTCCGCACACGTGACGGGCAAACCATGACAGAATTTATGATGGAGGTTGCCTGGGTTTACGAGGCCAATTCGCACCGCGAAAGTCATTGGAGAATATTTTAATGTCCGACATACAACAACCCCATTTATTGTTGGTGGAAGACGACACCTCTCTAGCCGAATGGATAATGGACTATTTGTCATCACATGGTTATCGCATTAGCCATATCAATCGTGGCGATGTTGCACTTGCAGGCATTCAACAATTACAACCAGATCTTGTTATTTTAGACGTAATGCTACCGCACAAAAATGGTTTTGATATTTGTCGTGAAGCGCGAATGTTTTATCATCACCCAATTCTTATGCTAACCGCCTGCGGTGAAGAAGTTGACGAAATATTGGGCCTGGAATTAGGCGCAAATGACTATCTTAGTAAACCAGTAAAACCGCGCGTACTGCTTGCGCGCATTAAAGCCCTGTTGCGTAACGATCTGTCGCGAAATGAAAAAGCTGATGCAGGGCAGCCGCATATTTTAATGTTTGGTCAGCTTAAAATTATACAAGACTCTAAAGCTGTAACTCTACACGGAAAAAATATTGCCATTACTTCGAATGAATTTGATGTGCTTTGGCTCTTAGCCTTGCGCGCCGGAAAAGTCATTAGCCGCGAAGAGTTGGTTACGCAATTGCGCGGCATTGAATATGATGGCTTGGATCGCTCAATTGACATTCGTATTTCACGCTTGCGGAAAAAATTACACGACAACGTAGCGCAGCCCTATCGGATCAAAACAATATGGACAAAAGGTTATTTATTTGCGGCAGATGCCTGGGAAGAAGATACTTCAGATAAAACTGGAGCTGAAGAGTGAAGCGGCTAACTCTTTCTCTGCTACTAGTGGTGGTTACTGCCGTTATAGGTTTAGGTTGGGCGATTGATCAATGGTACAACTCGCAATATGTGCCACAAGAAGATCAAGCCATAAAAAATTATCGCCAATTAGGCAAACAATTGCTGCAGTTAATTGCTGTCACTGGCGCAAACGAAAATACACTTAGCGCTTGGGCTGAGCAGTCCTCTGGGCAGCCCTCTGAACAAATTCAAATAACACCCTACTCAGATTTTCCGGTGCCCGAAAACTTAAAGAAATATTTTGAAGCAGGAGAACCATTATTATTAGAATCCGGCGCTAAAATTTCATTACATTATTATCTACCACAACAACAAGCAGTAGCATCATTTAATTTTTTGAGCAATTCGCATCAGGCAACCAATTCAACATTGAGCTGGCGTTTAACGCTATTATTTTACGCAGGCGTTGTGTTGTTATTGCTAATCTGGTTATGCCCTTTATTAAATCGCTTAAATTTATTACGCCGTAGCGCGCGGGCATTTGGCGCGGGAGACCTAAGTGTTCGTATTGCAAAAGGAAAAGTTTCTTATATTACCGACATAGAAAAAGAATTTAATCGCATGGCGCAAAAAATTGAGCATTTAATTAGCGACAACAAACTACTGTCGCGCGGGCTATCTCACGACTTACGTACACCTATAGCGCGTTTACGTTTTGGCTTAGATGTTCTGGAAGAAGAGACACTCACAGATAAACAACAAAAAACCTTAGCGCATTTGAATCGCGATTTAGTCGCCATGGAATCGCTGGTAGAAACTTTATTAAAATATGCACGCTTAGAGCAAGCCAATATTGCACTTAAAACCGAGCCACTAAATCTACAAATCCTGTTAACAGAACTCGTACAAAATTTTTACTGCGACGCTGTGATTGTACAAAATCAAAACTTAATGATTGAACCAATTGTTGTTGCCGATGCCGAATACTTAACAATGCTGCTGCATAACCTATTACAAAATGCCGAACGACACGGTAATGGGAAAATAATTGCCGGCTTGGAGAGTGATGTACAAACCATAACGCTATTGATAGAAGATGATGGTGGTTGCATTCCCAGCGAAGAACGAGAAAATGTATTGAAACCTTTTTATCGCGCCAAAGCCGCACAAAATACCCAAGGCCACGGCATGGGCTTGGCCATTGTCGATAGAATTGCACAGTGGCATAAAGCAGAAGTTAAATTGACAGAATCGGAAAAATTAGGCGGATTAAAAGTTAGCGTTATTTTCCAACGATAGATTCTCACGCTAAATTCCAGCAAAAAAATTATTTTATCTTGCGCTACAATTACATCAGGCGGATTCAACCGCGAAGTGCATAACTCAACCCGTATAGGAAAAGAGATCAGCTGCCTGTAAGCTCGTCGCTTTTTCTCCGGCAAGAGATATGAGATGAGAACTTACAAGCAACTGACCTACGAACAACGATGCCAGAT
>JANYIO010000122.1 GCA_025362015.1 Gammaproteobacteria bacterium
GTTAGTGTCACGAGCAGCTAGGTTGCCAATTGCAGTTACGCCAGCAGGTAAGTTAGCAGCAGCAAAAGCAGTAACCGGGATTGAACAAGAATAACCGTTGTAATCTTTTGGCTTGGCGGCAGATACGTTAGTGAAATAATCGATAGTGCCTGCGTTACAAAGGGTTTGGAACACTCTTAATAAACCAGCGTCTTGAGCGCTAGCGCCAGACAAGGTTACAGTGAACTCAGGAGTAACAGTAGGTGCCAAAGCAAACGATTGGGCACAAGCCAATGCTGCTGAAGCTGCCACTAATAAAGAGGCTAACTTTTTCATAATAGGTCTCCAAAAATAAAATGGTTTTAGGAACAACAAAAATAACTGCATTAGTCTGTCGTTTAGTCATGGGCATGGCACCGTGCGCCAGAGCTTTCAGTTAAGTTGAAAGCTATATCGGCCCGATTGCTAATGGCCAGACTAATGCGAGTAACAAATAAAATTAAACTTTAGCGTTACGACGACGAGCGATACCGCCCAAGCCCATCAGAGCAGAGAACATTAACCAGGCAGCAGCTGGTAATGGTACTGGTGCAACAACAGTTGCATTGCTCAATGTAGCTGAACTCAAATTACTTAAGTCCAAAGTCCATTGAGTTGCAGAAGCAGCACTGCTTAATACTGCGCTAGCGTCATCGTTCACGCCAAGAAACCAGAATTTTTGTTTTGCTGAAGCTGCAGCAGAATCAGCGAAATCTACTTGGGTAGAAATGTGATCATTCCAAAGTTTTGCAACACCACTCAAAGCCGAACTAGCAACACCGTTAGCAGCCAATGCGTTTTGAGTACCAATTACAGTAGATTGGTTAACAACTGTAGAAAGATTTTTAAAAACACCATTTACCGCATTAAGTCCACCGATATCTTGAACAGTCGGGAGAGTTGCATTTGAACTCACGAACAACCCTAAATGAGCAAGATCGGCTTCGTCATAACTTGCAGCAGCCAGGCTCCAGGTTAAATTGGCTTTGTTAGAAGCAGAGAAAATACTCAATTTAGATGCATCTAAATTGAAGGTATTAGAGTAGTTGCCGTTGGCAGCTAAAATAGTATTGAAATTATTGTTATCTAGGTTTTGAACATAAGACAAGTCATTAGCTGTATCGTAAATAACCAAAACCAGATCAGAGTTGACAGAGTTACCACCTACAACACCATCAATAGCAGCGTTAGCAACGCCAGAGAAAGAAGCAGCAGTAACAGCTGCAGCTAATAAAAGAGATTTAAATTTCATAAAAGAACTCCACAAGTTTAACAATTAGTATTGAAGTAAAGTTGGTAGCACTATAACTATCCAAGCCCAGTGCTTATTGCTACATCGCCAGTAATATCTCCCTGATATCACATTCGTGGCTTGATGAATAACGTGAAGGCACATGAAAGTACATGATGATACGTTCAGCGTTATTCATTTCCCTTTAGTAGCTGCAACTCGGCTGTCTTACTTGCATCAATAAAAATATAAGACCCGTAGCTTTCCGACCCTGCCTCACAACAGGTGTGGCTAACTTAATAAGAAAACGGTGAGCGTTGTACAAATTCAAAAGCTACACATGTGCAGCTGTATTTCTTAGAATTTTTATACTGACGGGCAGTCACGCCACCGTTTTCCTACCAAGCCAGGCTAAGGTAAGCGACGAAGATGACTAGGCGTTGACGGTAAAGTTACAGACAAGTGAATTTTTCGTGACAACCAAAAACACTCAATTGAATGCCAACCTGATCACACTAAATAATGAATATGGGTGCTTTTTTGCGAGGAGTGACGGATAAAATTGCAGTAAAAATAAATTAGATTGAAAAATCAGGCTGAAAAATAAGCAATAAAAAAACGTAACTGTAATCTGAAGCGGTGATCCAAAATAAAACCCGGAAACCATTAATGGTTTCCGGGTTATTTAAAACTACATTTTAAAGCGGTTAGATTTTTAAAAGTAAATAAAAAATAAGTTAAAACCCTGGATTGAATTCAACTTCACCGGACACGTGAACACTGTCACACGTTGCAATATCCGTTGTACAAGCCATGTTAAACGCTTCGAATTCGAAGACTGCTTTTTTGCTTGAAGTAACAGTCTCAGTCGTGACGGTTACTGACCCGGTAAAAGGATGCGCGCTTGCTCTACCGGAGCTAGATGTACAATATACATTACCCGCTGGGCTCGCATCCTCGCCATAAAAACCGAGACAGGTTTCACCTGAGCTTGCATCATCCAGACTATAAATACCATCACCTCCAGTATTAGCATTAAAATCATATCCCTTCAACGACAAACTTATTTGCGGGTTATCTTGTTGGAATGCACCAAAAAGTCGAAGTTGCAAAATATTGTTAGCATCATTGAAAAAAGTTTTCGCTCTTACCGAATTAAATGATTGCTCAGTATCACCATGCTTCACCAGCCAATGACCAAACGCATTATTATTTTGCGAAAATGTCAGCACATCAACATTAATCGTTTGCGTTTGTTGAGCGCCATCGGCATCTTTAGCCGTGGCTGTTACTAAATAATGCCCAGTAGCCAAATATTTATTAGCTGGAGCATTACCCGTTGCAGTATTACCATCACCAAAATCCCATGTAACATTACAATCGATCGCCATACCAGTACTCGGATCTTTGCAAAAGGATGTGAACTGAGCGGTATCACCAGCCAAAATCTGCGAGTTATTGGCACTTATTTCAAATTGCAAAACCGTCGATAACACCCATATTCTTTCTGCGTAGCTGTTGCGAATAGCTTCTGATAAAAAACTCACATTCGGCAACGCCAATAAATTCAAGCTAGCGGGTAAATTAGCAGGGTTAAATACTCCATTGAGCACCGTTAAGATACCGGTGGTGTTTTCAATAGCAATAGCTTTTTTGTTGGAGATTAAAACCCCCAGGCCAAATTTTTCGCACGCAAAAAGTTCTGCCACCGGCGTCTGATTCGCTGCATTTTTACTACTAATAAATTGATTTCTGGCGTAATAGGAAATGCCTGTTAATAACCTAAAATATTTATCTTGCAACAAGGCATCACGAATACTGTTTTGTGATGTACTGGGAGCCCCTAACTGATTAATGGAATCTGCCGTGAGGCAATCTACCATATTAAAACTAGAGGGAACTTTCAAACCAAGCAATACATTAACCGAAGGTAAAAAATACTGATTTATACCACTGCTTACCGATGCATCAAGTACATTCGCCACGTTAGTATCACTGATTGCACCCAGTGCGCCAGGGCCGGTAATGACAACATTAAAATTTTCTTGCGACCCCGGACCAGATGCCAATACAAAACTTTTACTGCCGTAGGGTGGGATAGTTATTGCAATGAATTTATCTGAATGCAAAGAGACATACCTCGCGTTTTGGTTAGTAGCAGATAAATTTAAAGTACTGGTACCGTCCGTTGCTTTTGCATAATTAAAAGCCACACCCAAAGCCTCTGAAGACTTAACGGTCGATAATTTACGTTGAATTACTTTTGACGTATTTGATGTAGTTGCTACAGAACCTTTCGGTTGCGCGGATACAGCATTATCAGCGGTAATAACACGAATTGCAGAATCTAATACACGCCCCAATGCAGCGTTGAATGTACTATTTGGTGAATTCAAATTACCATTGTGAATAATTAAATTTTGTATTTCAGTCGCCAATAAATCTATATCACCATTAGTATTGACTGCAGTTACTAGTTGATCCGCATACTTACCGATTACCAAACCATGATCCTGGATAGCCGAAACAACCGTAGGCTCAAGCAACATCAATGCTATGGCCGTACTTTTACTACTCAGTTCAAATTCATCTGCCGTAACATTGCCAATATAAGCTAAAAAAAGTATTTGATTATCCACATTCCGTAATGACACTACACTATTGTCAAACAACATCATTTTGGTAACAAGATCACTCAACTGTTCTTCGCCTTGGCCACCCTTTGCCTGGTAATTACTGAGCAACCGCACTTCATTCAACTTAATATTTTCAGGAAGACTCAAATGAATATTTCGTTCCACCAAATCTGCGCACTCAATCGCTATATCGTTATGAGGACGATAGGCATAATTTTTTGAATTCCGTAATTCACATAATTGATTTTGTGGCAAGGCTACAATTTTTATATTGTATAGCTCACCTTCTTTCACCGGTTTAGTGAATTCAAAACTACCGTCAGCACTCAAAGTAACTGTATCTTCGCCATTAGCTATCGCCAAATTTCCATTCAGCCCCTTAACTGCTCCACCAATTTTAAATTTTTTACTTGTATCCGTTGGGATTGGTGTTTGACTGCTTTCATGTGAGTTTTTTTTACCGCCGCCACAGGCACAGGTTAATAACACAAGAGTTATTATCATCAAATAACGTAACATAGTAAGCCTCAGCTTCATTTTGTTAGCTCGCTAAAACTAACAGGTAATTGGAAATGATCACGCACATTGAAATTTAATCGCAAGCGAGGGTTAAATTCCCCGTGGCTTGCCACGAAATAGATTTTTGGAACAAAAATATACCTCGCTGCTTGCGGCGAGGTGTTTAATTCAACGATAACCTATTTGTAGGTTTTTTCTTCTGAAACAATTTTTACAGTTAAATTATCAATTTGATACTGATAATCTTGCACTAAATTTTCTATTTTAACTTTTTCTATTGCTGTAAAAGGTTCCTTTTGACTCAGTGCAGCCCAAAAACCTTTATCTTCATATTTGCCGAGTATTTCTTTATTAATATCGTATAATTTTTTATTGTTGTTGTAACACACATCAAAATTGTTAGTTTGTTTTGCAAGCTGCTGGGTTAAATGTTCATTGGCAGTGGTGATAGCTGTATTTTTTTCTACTTCAATTTCCAGCTTACCTTGTACTTTCTGGCGGTCGCTTTTTAATAGTGTTAGCACTTCCTGCTGGTTATTATTGCTAGCCTCCAACTTATTTTTAGATTCTTTTTTTAGCAATGATACTTCTTTTGATAGAGTTTCAATTTCCACTTTCTGCTTGCTAATTTCTTGCTCTAGACTCGCCTTTTCTGTCGACATTTGGCGCAACATGTATTGCGCTTTTGCCAACGCATTTTTAGTATTATCATTTTCAGCATGTGCACTGTTAGAATAGGCACCGTTAGAAACGACTAACATCACTATAGTCAGTTTCAGCAATGCAGAAATTAATATTTTTTTATTCATAAAATTACTCCTATTGAATAATCGTAAATTTACATACAGCCTTGAGCACATGTCACGCTCACTGTGCTGCCGCCTAAGAGAGCAGCATTTTTCGAATATCTATTGACTGCCAATTTTCAGCTTAAACACTGACAAAACTATATTCTTGCACTAACAAAACTATATTCTTGAATTAACTCTTAGCTTAATACCTTTGTCTGCTGACTCTATGGGTGGGCCATTATCAAAGCTAAGTTTCATCAATATTGACTCTAAAAGCTTTTTGATTTTTGGCCCGCCATCCTCCAATGCAACCGAGTATTTTTCAACATGTCCAGTAGCATTTACCCAAACGGTTATAACGCCCGAGTAAGCTAAAAACTTCAGTTCTTCATCAGCATAAATAAGATCAATTACACGCTCTTTTACCATTACTTCGTAATGACCAGCCTTACCTATACCTATGCCAGTACCACCTTTACGCCCAACTAATCCAAATCCATCTGTGCCTGCGCTGCCATCTGCATCCAAACCTAAATCTTGTCCTGCTGGAGCTTCATCCTGTGCATTTTCTGGCGGCGATTCCGGTACGTCTTCAACAACTTGCTCTTCTACTGGTTCGATTTTTTCAGGCTCTGGTGGTGGCGGTGGTGGCGGTGGCGGAGCAATCAATGTGATCTGTTGGGCAACAACCTTTTTTTCAGTAGCACTATTTTTAACTAACCACGCATGGAATATATAAATCAAATAGGCAGCCACTATAATTGCCAAAAAAAACAAGATATAAGGAACCTTTTTAGCAACATTAAATTTTTGCATAGACAAAAAACAACTCTTCTCTTCTTAACTACTTAACCAGTTTTTTGGTCACTAAACCAAGCTGCGTAATTTGCAAACGCCCCATTAAATCCAACACATCTACTACCAACTGATATTGAATTTGCGCATCAGCTTTAATCACTATGGGTAACGCAGGGTTAACCGCTTTATATTTAGTGAGCAAGGCCTCTAGCTCTTGTAAACTTACCGGGTAGGTATCTAAATAAATCGTTCCATCAGCGGTAATAGTAACTGCCTTTGTTTGCGGCTTTGCCAAACTCATAGCAGTACTAGCTTTAGGGAGATTAACTTGAACACCCTGCACTGTTGCGGTAGTCATAATGATAAAAATAATTAACAGTACGTATGCCAAATCCAACATTGGTGTAACATTAATTTCGGAAATTGGTTCGCCTTCGTCTAAAACATTCATCTTTTAATCTCCGTGCTTTTTTATTTAAGTGCAGCAGGTATATTTAAGCGCAGTAGGTATTTTTAATTTCAGCCTACTTAAGTACGACCATAGAATTCAGCAAGGCGAGTTACAAACTCATCACTAAAAACACGCATGTCAGCAATAGATTCTTTAATACGAGAGCTCAAATAGTTGTAACCAAACAGTGAGGGAATCGCGACAAACAATCCACCGAGCGTTGTTAACAAAGCGGCAGCAACACCGGGGGCAATTGCGGCAATATTAACATCGCCCGTTTTGGCAATGGCCGCAAATGTCATCATGACGCCCATGACCGTGCCGAATAATCCGATAAAGGGTCCGCCACTAATAGCGATGGTTAGCAATACCATCAGCGAATTTAAACGTTGAACTTCTCTAACCAATTGTGCGTCGAGCGTTGCCCGTAATGCATTGGTTGCTCGTGTAGTAAGGCCGGAAATTTGTATGGTTTTAGAACGACTTTTGATTTCATTAATGCCGCGATGGTACAAATGATAAATAGTAGAACTCTGAAAATGATCATGATTGCCAAATACTGCTTGCATAATAGGAGCATCTGCAAAAGCCTCTGCGTCAGTATCATCTTCTTTATCCAAGGTAGCAGGATCAACTTCCACTAATTTTGCATATTCTTTCAAAAAAGCACTGTTATCTTTCATGACGCGACGTAAATATAGAGCTTTACCCGCCATCACAACCCAACTGATAACAGACATAATCATCATTATTGATAAAACACCCCAACCAAATTTGTCAGTATTTTTAAAAATAACACCGACTAAACCACTGCCGCTATCAGAAGATTCTGACCCTAATTGTTCAGGTGCTAGCGTGCTAACAATTTCATCAGCAATTCCCTGATTTTTTACCGCAAGACTCAGCGACCGTTGCGAGATAGCAGTATTTGCCAGGCGAAGCTCATCCATTTCTCCTTTAAAACCTGTGGCAAGATTTGATTTTGCACCAATACTGATAGGCCCGGAAAGATTAAATAAATCCAGGGATTCTGCTTTAACTTCTTCCCCATTTATCAATATATGTAATTTTGATTTATCCATCACCAGAGCAAAGTGACTCCATGTTCCGGCCATTAAGGGTTTTGCCGTTTGAACTTTAAATGTTTTACCTGCATTTACAATTTGAATAAAAATTGCGTTTGCATCTGAAAAAATATCCAGACTATTTCCTTTTACATCTGCGCGCGACAACAACGACATAGGCTTGCCTTCAAAGCTAGCCGGCTTTAGCCATACACTAAAGGTTACCCCTTTACTGGAATCAAATTGAATGGTGGGGGAATCTTGAATAAGCAACTGACCTTCACCATTAAACTTCAACCCGGCACCTATAAGCGATGCACTAATAACTTCAACACCCGTTATTGTTGTCTGGGTTTTATACGCTGTAGCATCAGCTAAAAAAGGCTCAGCAACATGAAAGTGAAAAGCTGCAGTTTGCATAACATCAAAAGTGCTCTCGCCCTCGGCTGCCACAACAGCTTTACTATTTCCGTAATACATCCAAATTTTCTCAGGCGTACCCACTACAGCAATGGGAACATTTACCCATACAAATAAAAGTTGATTGATTAAATCAAAACTATCAACATGAAATTTTAACGGCGTTTTATCATCTGCTGCGATAAATCTTAAATCTGCCAAATTTTCCTGTATCAAGAAAAAATCAGAAAAATTACCTGCGTGCATCTTAATCAGCACTACATTATCTAATGCCCCTACAACCTCACCACTGTTTGCTGGCGAGTTAATAGTAATCGGCATTCTATAAGCCCATTGGTCACTCCACCACGCGTGCGCAACATTCGGTATCGCCAACAAAAACATTAAGTAAATAGCAACTCGCATTCATTTATCCTTCTTAAACTGACATTAAATTTATAAATATTAATATTTTTGTAACAATCGATTTACATAGCTAAAAACGGCGCGAACGTAGCGTTTAGTTAGGTAGGTTTTACCGTGATCAGCAGGGTACTAGCTATTTGTTACAAATTAATTTCTTGAGGATAGATATAGCAAATCAGGTTTTGACGATTGCGGAGAAAACTTAAAAAACAAAAATTTGGTGCCTAAGCCATTGTAAAACGCGCAGGATTGGGTATTTAAAATAAGATCATCGAGCCAATTGAAATTATCGCAAAGAGCTCGGTAATTAAAATGAATGTGATATTCGCCGCGACATCTAACCTTCACAAATGTATGTTATTGTTATGTGCGGTATTCTCTGGCTAACGAAGCAGAAACAAAAAACCCCGCAATTACGCGGGGTTCAGGGTCATATCGTAGATATGTAATATGGTGCCCTCAGGTTGAATCGAACATTTCACTAAAACACCGCATATAAAAGGCTTTAACACATATAAAATTTTAATGCGCCCCCAAATGTACCCTCAAAAATGCAAACCAACTCGTTTTTGGACATTTTTGTCACCGTTCTTTAACTATATAGCTTCAGTGAAAACCGAACACATCATCCCATAAACAAAAGCCAACTGGTGAAGCTGGAATAAGATGGGCGCCACAAATATTTTTAACCTAATGTTGGAGCCTCATTTCTTTTACAATTGCTTTAGCCCATTCATCCTTATCATTGGAGTATGCACCTGCTCGCGTGCCTGACTCCTTAAACTGTTTAAAAATTTCGATCCGCCTTCCCTCTTGCACATCGTCATAGCAGTAAAACGTCGTTAATACCCCCTCATGCCCTAAACTTTAGCACTACAATTTTTAATTCTCACAGCATGTCGTTCGGGCGAAATATTAGGTGCCTGATGGTCAGAATTTGATCTTAATACGCGCATATGGCTGATACCAGCTGAACGAATGAAAGCTGGTAGAGATCATCACCTTCCATTGTGTAATCAAGCAATAAACATATTGAATCGGATACCTAACCTAATTGACAACCCATTTGTTTTCTCATCACCTAAAGCAGGAAAGCACCTAAATCAAGGCGCATTGTTAATGCTGATGCGAGGAATGGGACATGGCAATGGCGGCAATAAAAGCAACTATGTTCCGCATGGCTTCCGCTCATCTTTTCGCGACCGGTCAGGTGAAGTATCCCATTATCCACACGATGTGTGTGAAATGGCGTTAGCCCATACAATCGGCAATAAAGTTGAAGCTGCTTATCGGCGAGGTAATTTACTAGAAAAAAGACGAGCAAAAAGGAAAATGATGCATTGTTACTTGTCTTTCAGATAGCATGAGGCATTTCCAACACACCATTGTATGGTTTTGTGAAAGTGAAATATCAGTTAGTTTGTAACTGAATACAGCGTAACATTATTGAATAACTTACCGTTCACGCAAACTCTCTGCACTGTGTTTCATCAAGGGGTCAAGGAAATATTCAATCACACGGCGTTGCATGGTTTTAATTTCCACGGTAACGGCCATGCCGGGCGATAGGTGGAGATTATTGCCATCCACCCAAATAGTATTTTTATTAAGCCGCACCCGCACCGAAAATACCAAGCCAAGCTTTTCATCTTTAATTGCATCCGATGACACCGCAATCACTTCGCCTTTTACCGTGCCGTATTTGGTAAACGAAAAAGTTTCAATTTTGACTTCCACTTGTTGGCCCTGATGCACAAAACCAATGTCTTGATTGGACAGGTAGGCTTCAACTTCGATGGGGCTGTTGCTTGGCACTATAGTCATCAGCGGCTGTGCCGGTGTTACTACGCCGCCTACTGTGTGTATTGCAAGCTGCTGCACTGTGCCATCCACCGGCGCTGTTAAGCGCATAAAGCTGCCTCGGGAGTCTGCTTTGATGAGTTCTTGGGAAAGCGATGAACTTTTTTGTTCGGCATCGCTTAATTTATCCAACCAAGTACGTCGGGTTTCGGCATAAAACTGTTTGCTTTCACGTTCTGCTTCTACTCGCGATGCTGAAATTTCTGCCAGCTTTTCTGTTTCTGCTTCTAAATCGCGCTCTTGTTCAATGAGCGATTTTTTTAATTCAAGATAATCATGTTGGGATACATAATTTTTACCGAGCAAACCTTGAAAGTCTTTTTCCCGTTGCTGGATGATCGGTAAAGTTTGTTGATATTTTTCAACCGTTGCTTGCGTGGAGCGCTGCTCTGCTTCATGGCGTAAGATAGCAGCGGCCAATTGTGAGGCGCGGGTTTGGTAAGCGTTAAATTGGCCCGTGGCAACTCGTTCTTGTGATGCTATGTTTGTAGCAGAAATATTTTCTGGAAACGTTTTTTTATCTAATACAATGGTTTTGGTGTTTTTTGTATTTTGTGCGTGCCCTTCATTTTCTTGTGCATCCAGCAGCGCTTTGTACATAACCACATCTAGCACTGACGCTTGAAATTCAGAGCGCAGGCGATCACTATCGGCTTGTGCAATAGTGGCATCCAGCTCAATCAAATTATCGCCAGCTTTTACCAGCTGACCATCAATGACATGAATCGCGAGCACCGAAGCAGTTTCCATCGGCTGAATAATTTTACTGCGGCTATCGGGTACAATTTTTCCGGTAGCGGATGCCACTACATCCAACTTGCCAAATATCGACCATACCAATAACAACACGACAAACAATAAAATCAATCGCATAAAAATTTGCGGTGCAGGGTGTACTGGTGTCTCTTGCAGTGCGAGTGTTGCCGGTAAAAATTCGTACTCGTGGCGCAGCCTGGGTACTGAATCTAATTCTTTGCGGCGCGACCATGCATCAGTAAATATTGTTTTATAGCGCGCCATTAAATCGGAAAGCGCTTGTGAGTTAATGCTCATCTCTCTCTAGCCTCCCTGCAATTCTAATAGGCGTGCGTAATGGCCGCGATTTTCGACTAGCTCCGCATGGTGGCCAGACTCTACAATTTGTCCGCGCTCCATCACCACAATACGATCTGTGCGGCGCACGGATGACAAGCGATGCGCAATAATAATCACCGTGCGGTCGCGACAAATATCTTGCATGTTGTCGTGAATAATGCGTTCGGATTCGTAATCCAGTGCGCTGGTTGCTTCATCAAAAATTAAAATACGCGGGTTGCCCATGAGGGCGCGTGCAATCGCGATGCGCTGGCGTTGCCCGCCGGAAAGTGTAGAGCCATGTTCGCCGACCATGGTGTCGTAGCCATCTTGCAGTTCTAAAATAAATTCATGCGCACCCGCAAGTTTTGCCACCGCAATAATGTGTTCGATAGAAGCGCCCGGATCTACCAAGGCAATATTTTCACGAATGCTGCGATTGAATAAAACATTTTCTTGCAGCACTACACCAATTTGACGGCGCAATGAAACCGTATCTGCTTGCGCCAAATCCACACCGTCAATCAACACACGGCCACGCTCCGGCACATACAAACGCTGCACCAAACGCGTTAACGTACTTTTGCCGGAACCAGAGCGCCCGACAATACCGACAATTTCACCCGCGTTGATCGTTAAACTTAAACCGGATAATACTTCCTGACCATCAGCCCTATAACGAAAACGCACATCATCAAATTCAATTCTTCCATGAATGCGCGGCAAGCTCGAACGATTATCCGCAGCTAATTCGGTGCGTGTATTTAAAATATCGCCGAGGCGCTGCATGGAAATACCGACTTGCTGAAAATCCGTCCAGAGTTGTGCGAGGCGCATAATCGGTTGCGCGACGCGGCCTGCGAGCATATTAAACGCAATCAGTTGGCCCACACTTAAATCGCCATCAATCACTAAACGCGCGCCCAACCACAGCGTGCCAACGACCACTAATTTGCTAATTAAATTGACACTTTCATGGGCGATGGTGGCGAGTGTAGTAGCGCGAAAACTGGCGGAAACATAATGCGCAAGTTGGTTATCCCAATGACGCGTCATTTGCGGTTCTACCGCCATACTTTTTAAGGTGTCTATACCGGAAATCGTTTCCACCAAAAACGATTGGTTTTCGGCACTGCGATTAAATTTTTCATTTAATCGTGCGCGCAATAAAGGCGTAATTAGTACCGAAATCAATATATAAAAAGGTAAAGACGCCAACACAATTAAGGTTAGCCAGCCGCTGTAAAACAACATCACGGCAATAAATACCACCGAGAAAAAAATATCCATCACCAGCGTAATTGCATTGCCGGTGAGAAATGAACGAATATTTTCAATCTCGCGCACCCGCGCTACGGAATCGCCCACACGGCGCGCCTGAAAATAACTCATGGGCAATGCCAATAAATGGCGAAAAATACGCGCACCTAATTCCACATCAATGCGGCTGGTGGTGTGCGCAAACACATAAGTACGCAAGGCCGACAACACAATTTCAAAAATGGAAACGACTAACAAACCAGCGGCAATGACATCCAGTGTGGTTAAGCCACGATGTACTAATACTTTATCCATTACCACTTGGAAAAATAACGGGGTCACCAACGCAAATAAATTTAACGCGAAAGATACCAATAAAATTTCACCTAACAAACGGCGATATTTAACTACGGCAGGAATAAACCAGGTGAAATCAAATTTTGCGAGAGAGCCAGAAACAGAAGCGCGTGAGGCAAATAAAATTAACTCGCCACTCCACAAAGCTAAAAATTCTGTTTCGTTTAATACCAGAGGCCGTGCTGATGAAGGTTCATGCACTAAAAAAGTATTGCCCTCTGCCTCTGAGGATAAATTGATTTGCGCTAACACAAAAAATTCGCCGCTTTTACTCATCGCAATAGCAGGCAATGGTGTGCGATCCAAACGTTCTAAGGTGGTGGATACTTTTTTAACGTGTAGGGATAACTTTTTTGCGGCGAGCATAATTTCGGTTACACCGAAATATTTTCCGGGTTGGCGAAATTCATGCACCAGCTGGTCTGTATCTGCTGGTAGGCCGTGAAAGCGGGCTAATAAAATAAAACTTACCAGGCCGGAATCAACGGGCTCTGGATTTACAGCATCGGAGCTTTTTTCAGAGCTGGTTTCAGAACTGGTTTCAGTGCTTTCCTGACTAGTTCCCTTAGCGAGAGTAACGGACATAAAAACCTCAGAGATAGCCACTATTACAGTGTAGTAATAG
>JANYIO010000156.1 GCA_025362015.1 Gammaproteobacteria bacterium
TGCCGTGAGCGTTTACATAGTGAATATCGGATACCGCAATTTTTGCATCGCGAATTGCATTCATCATAGACGATGCTGCACCTGAGCCATTCTCTGGTGGCGACGTCATGTGATAGGCATCGCCGCTCATACCAAAGCCAACCAGCTCAGCATAAATGCGTGCGCCGCGCGCTTTAGCGTGCTCGTACTCTTCCAGTACTAATACGCCGGCACCATCGCCCAATACAAAACCATCGCGATCGCGATCCCATGGGCGACTTGCTGCTTGAGGGTTATCATTGCGTGTTGAAAGTGCACGAGCGGCAGCAAAACCACCTAAACCCAGTGGTGTTGTTGCCATTTCGGCGCCACCCGCTACCATCACATCGGCATCACCGTATTGAATCATACGCGCAGCAAAACCAATGCTGTGTGTACCTGTAGTACATGCAGTCGTAATGGCAACATTAGGGCCGCGCAGGTTATGCATGATTGAAAGGTTGCCAGAAATCATATTGATAATGGCGCTAGGAACAAAGAATGGAGAAATGCGGCGCGGGCCTTTTTCAGCAAGGGTAATCGCACCCTCTTCAATGGTACCAATACCACCAATTCCTGAACCAATAGATACACCAATGCGACCGGCGTTAGCTTCGGTAATCTCTAAGCCAGAATCGCGAATTGCTTGAATGCCCGCAACCATACCGTATTGGATAAAGGGATCCATTTTGCGCGCTTCTTTGCTGGGGAAATAATCATCCACCACTAAATTTTTTACTGAAGCACTGAACTGAGTGGTAAATGCAGATGCATCAAAGCTGCTAATGGTGGCGATACCGCTTTTACCATTCACAATGCCATGCCAAGTATCAGCAACTGTATTTCCAAGTGAACTGATCATTCCTAGACCAGTGACAACAACTCTTCTGCGTGACACGTTGTAAAACTCCTCAGTTAAAGGCTTGAGTCAAAAATCTACTCAGTCAAGGAAATTGCTTGCCGGAAAATAAATTCCGCTAAAATAAAAAAGCCGTACTATTTCGCAATAATACGGCTTTTCGAGAAGATTAGTAATCAGCTCTAAAATTACGCCAAGTTTGAATTGATGTAATCGATAGCTAATTGAACAGTAGTGATTTTCTCTGCTTCTTCATCTGGAATTTCAGTTTCGAATTCTTCTTCGAGAGCCATTACCAACTCTACGGTATCCAAAGAATCTGCGCCTAGATCTTCTACAAAAGAAGCTTCGTTTTTCACTTCATCTTCTTTCACGCCTAATTGTTCAGCAACGATCTTTTTTACGCGTTCTTCAATGCTACTCATGATGTTATGTAACTCCTAAATGTTATAGACAAAACCGTCAGTTTGATGAGCCGACATTAGCTAGCTGTTAAGTGCCCAGCAAGTAAATACCCAATGAGAGTACTCAGCATTATGTTTCGGTCAAAATCGACGCGCATTTTACATCTATTTAGATGACTTGTAACGCGTCGCGCTAAAAAAACTTATAATTTCACTGTTTTCCTATAAAAAACAGTGAGTTGCAAGTCATTCTTAAGACATATACATGCCGCCATTAACGTGAATAGTTTCACCGCTAATGTAGCCGCCCGCATCGCTGGCCAAGAAAACAACAACTGCAGCAATCTCTTCGGGTGCGCCCAAACGCCCCAAAGGAATGCGTGACAGCAACTGTTGTTTTTGTTCTTCGGGAAGCACTTTGGTCATGTCGGTATCAATAAAACCTGGTGCCACAGTATTAACAGTAATGTTGCGCGAGCCCACTTCTGCTGCCAATGAGCGTGCAAAACCAGCAACACCCGCCTTGGTTGCAGCGTAGTTTGATTGGCCGGGGTTACCCATAGCACCCACTACAGAGCTGATATTAATGATGCGACCCCAGCGGGCTTTCATCATTCCGCGCAGCACGCCTTTGCTTAAGCGATAAACCGCACTTAGATTGGTGTTGATAACGTCAAACCATTCTTCATCACTCATGCGCATTAACAGGTTGTCTTTGGTGATGCCCGCGTTATTAACTAAAATTGCTGGCGCGCCGAATTCTTCGGTAACGCTTTTTAATAATGCTGCAACCGAATCTGCATCGGTAACATTTAACACTTTACCTGCACCGCGAATCCCCTGCTCCACAAAACGTGCAGAGATTTTTTCTGCACCGGATTCGCTAGTTGCAGTACCAATAACAATCGCGCCAGCTTTTCCCAATTGCTCGGCAATAGCAGCGCCAATACCACGGCTTGCACCTGTGACTAAAGCAACTTTATCGTTCATGCTCATAGTTGATTTCTCTTGTTAATCTTCATTTAAATGTATTAATTAAAATTGAGCTAAAACGCTATCAACCTCTTCCGATTTCTCTACTGATAGCGTCGTTAATTCTGAGTTGATGCGCTTGTTTAATCCGGATAAAACTTTTCCTGGGCCGCATTCAATCGTAGTTGTGATGCCAGCTGCGCTCATAGTGTTAACGCACTCAGCCCAACGCACGGCACTGTAAATTTGTTCAATCATTAGCGCTTTGATTTTTTCTGGACTGGATTCAGTTTGTGCAGTCACGTTATGCACAACAGGAATTTGCGGCACTTTAAATTCTGTGGCAGCAATTTGTTCTGCCAAGCAATCTGCTGCTGGGCGCATTAAAGATGTGTGAAATGGTGCGCTTACAGGTAAAGGTAGTGCACGCTTTGCGCCAGCTTCTTTGCAAAGTGCGGCGGCGCGTTCTGCTGCTGCTGCAGTACC
>JANYIO010000179.1 GCA_025362015.1 Gammaproteobacteria bacterium
AGCATTTCGTCCCATTTTTACAACAATTTTAAACATGGGATGGCTCATATTTACATTATCAAGGTGGCACAAAACTCAACGCACCACTTTCAAAGTCTTTTGAAACCTATGTAATTACGTGAATTAGCTCACATTTCAACCTCAATTCCTTGCTTTATGTGAATTCAAGTATGCGCACCAACCTATTCGCCAAACCAACTCACCCAGCGCAATCATTGCGATAGAAATACCAAGCTTTTTTTGACCTCAGGGACAACTATTGCATCAATATGACGCGCTTTGCGGAGATGGCGGAGATGAAATAACGAGCACCCAAAAACGGTGCATCACCGTCGGGCTAGCAGAGGCTTGATCTACGCGAGAAGGAAATCAGACATTAATCATTTATTTTGCAGGGTAAACTTTTGTTAATAACAATCTCGCCATATTCCAGATTAAAAGCAGCGGAATAGGCAATTACCTCAACACCGGTCGCTACGGCTTGACGTATTGTTGCAGCATATAGAGGATCTATCTCTTGTGCAGGTTCTACCCATTTGATTCCCGAGTGCTGCACACAGAAAATCAGCACAGCGCGATGTCCCTGCAATCGCATTTGCATCAACTCACGCAAATGCTTAGTACCGCGCACGGTGACCGCATCCGGAAATAAGCCCTGCCCCTCCATTCCCATCAGAGTGACATTTTTAACTTCTACATAGCACTTGTGTTGTTCATTTTCTAACAAAAAATCAATGCGCGACTTTTCACAACCGTAACCCACTTCGCGACGCAAGGTTGTGTAGCCCTGTAATTCACCTATTACACCCGTACGAATGGCAAACTCCACGAGGTCGTTAGCCCGTGCAGTGTTAATGCCCGCCAAATGACCGCTGGGCGTAGTAACAACCTCCAACGTATGTGGATACTTACGAGCCAGATTCTTCGCAGTGGAATACCAACAAGGGTTGTTCTCTTGAATACAATTTTTCATCGAGCCAGTATTGGGGCAATGCACCGTGATAACCGTGCCATCAGGCAACAGTACATCCGCTAAGAAACGCTTGTAGCGTCGCAATAAGCGAGCAAGGCCATAAATTGTCAAAGAGGAATGATTAACCACACAACTCCATTCGCGATATCTACAGGCCGAGCCAGGGGATACTGACTTAAATCAAACAAACGCAATTACAAAAGAAAACCTAATAATGTCCACAGTCTTTTATAATTTATTTTCTTCGCGCTGCAACTTAATCACAACTTGGGCGTAAATCAATGTACGGCATAACTCTAACGCAAGCTAATACGATATTCCGAAATACATTACACTTGCACTTTAACCTGGACTAGTTGATAGATACATGGCTGCTAACGATGATGAACTCATTACCTTAATTGCCCGCTGCGCGATTCGCGATCAACAAGCAATAAAAACACTATTTGAGCTAGTTAGCCCTTACTTGAATAGCGTGGCCTACCGCATCCTACGCTGTAACGATGCAAGCAGCGATGTATTGCAGGAAGCTTTTTTCCAGATCTGGACTAACGCAGCATCCTATCGCCCACATCTCGCAAAACCGCTTACCTGGATGGCCAGCATTGCGCGTTATAGAGCGCTCGACCGACTTGATCATGAAAAACGCCGGCAGGAAAAGTTTGTATCTGACGGTGAAGAGCACGAACTAGAGTGGGAATTAGGCAATAATGAACCAGAACAACAGATGGCATCTCAACAACTAAAGTTTTATTTACATAAATGTTTGGTGACTCTGGGCGATAACATTAAACACAGTATTGAACTTGCCTATCTCCAGGGTTATTCCCGTGAAGAAATAGCGGAAAAATTTAATACCAATACCAACACTGTAAAATCATGGCTGCACCGCGGTGCAGAAAGGCTGAGATTATGTCTCGAAGCGACACTGAACTCCTGACCCAGGATGGCATGGCATTTGAATATGTCACAGGGGTAATGCGTGGCACAGAACGTAAAAGTTTCGAAGCTGCATTGCAACAAAATGCCTCGCTACAAGCACAGGTTCAATTCTGGGAAGAACAGCTCATTAACTTGAGCGATACTGCATCCGCACGCAATCCACACCCAAAAACCTGGACGGGAATAGAGCAACGGATTCAACAATCCTTGTCATCAACGACACTCCCTTCGCGCTGGGTTACATGGATGGGGTTAGGCGTACCCAGCTTACTGACAGCTGTTTTAGTAAGCTGCTTATTTTTATTTTTACCGCAACACAAACAAGCAATACCTAACTCAGATTATGTCGCGGTATTAATCAATATTAAAGGCGAACCGCTATTAACAGCACTAACCGAAAGCAGCAACAATGTTATGTGGTTGAAATGGGAAAAAATAACTATTACACCAAATAAAAATCTGCAACTATGGGCCATATCAAAACGCGATGGCCAAACTCGCCCTATAAAAGTATTTGCACAAACTGATACAGGGCAAATGGCCTTACCCAAAGCTAGCTTGCATTTGGTGAAAGAAGCAGCGTCACTTATTCTCACAGAAGAAGATATTGGCGGCTCAGCATTGGATGAACCAAGCGATATAGTTTTAGCAAAAGGGGCTTGCGTTTTATTGACACCGGAGTCCGCAACAAATACGCCTGTATCCAAAACAATATAGACACAATATAGACATAGATAGGAAGTATCACTTATGCGCGTTATTGGATATTTTTCTTGTTTACTATCTATGTTTATTATTAGCAGTGCAGCGTATGCATTTGATATTGCATTAAAAGATGAAAATTTACAGAACTGCATTTTGCAATTGGCTCAACAAAAACAGTGGTCAACCGCCCAGGCAGTTACCGAAATAGAATGTCATAACAAAAATATTCACTCACTATCTGGCATAGAAGTATTTACGCAACTGCAAAAGTTATCGCTTTACAATAACGATATCACCGAAGCAAAGTTACCCAGCCTGCCCAATTTACAGCATTTGAATTTGGCAAAAAATAAAATGGATGATTTAGATGTCAGCGGTTTACCAGCTTTAGAAGATATGTATGTGTTCGGCAATAAATTAAAGCGCTTGCAGCTATCCGCATTACCCAAATTAAAGCAGTTAAAAGCCAATGACAATATCATCGTCGACTTCCACTATCAGGGCTTACCCGTTTTAGAAAAAATTTATTTATTTAACAATAAGATGATCAATATGGATATTTACCACTTACCCCTTGCACACTACATAGATGTTCGCCAGAATCCCATGCCAGACAAACTCTACGAAGAAATGGATAAACTAAAAGGCATTACATTCCTACATGATGGCAATGCAAAAGACTGGCAATAATTATGTTATATAGCTGTAAAACTCTTTCACCGTTTAAGTTCATACGGAATAAAAAGTACACCTTCACGAAACCCCTATGTAATTGCTGCGGGTTAGGCCTGCTAGTATTAACTCATATTGAATACGCTTGCGCCGATACAGATATAAAAAATGATCTTAACTTTGCACAACGCAGCCGTTATGCCAGCGTTGACAATGATACAGACTCCGGAAAAGCCGCATCTATTTTAGTCAGACTGACACTTAAAACTGAATGGAGCGACCATCTTGGCTCCACGGTTGAAATGGATAGTGTTAAGAGTTTTTTTAATAATGATCATAGCGATGGTGTTATTTTAAACGGCAAGCCTATTATTCCAGATGTGGCTGGCACAGAAATTAATCAAGCTTTTTTTTCATTCAGCAATGACCATCTCAATGCAAAGCTGGGCCGTCAACGAATTAATTTTGATGATCAACGTTTTATCGGCGGCAATGGCTTTTGGCAGAATGAGCAAACTTTTGATGCACTATCAACAAAGGCAAATTTGTTAACAAACTCATCAGTTACCTATGCGTATTTATATAATGTCAATCGCATCTTTGGCAATAAGGCAGGAAAGTATCTGGAGGATAGCAATCCCAACTACCCTAAGAATGAACGCCCTGCAAGCCTGTTAGGTGATTACAAACTCGATAGCCATTTGGCGCGTATCGAATGGAATGAATGGGATTATTCGCAGTGGGTATCTTATCTTTATCTCATCGACAATAAAGATCTCCCCAGCGCATCCAACAACACATTGGGGACCAGTTACAGCTTCAACTATAAAGTGGATGCAGTGAAATACCGATTGGAATTCGAAGCGGTTGTGCAAAGGCGCACGGAAATTCCTGATGTGCAAACCCTGCCTTATTATCTTGCCGATATGGGTGTCAACATTAATGCTTATGAAATAAGTGTTCGATACGAAATACTGTCTGCAAAAAACAACACGACTTTTATTACTCCGCTGGGCTCACTAAATGATTTCCAAGGCTGGGCTAACGAATTTTCACCGATACCCACACAAGGAATTAAAGATGCGTCCTTAGGTTTTTTATGGCGTGCCGCCCCATTTAAAATTGATGCTCGCTACCACACTTTTATGGGCTACACCGATGACAACACATTGGGTAACGAGCTAGATATAGATTTTTTTTACAAACCCGAGCGCAAACATACAATCTCCCTGAGATTCGCACATTTCATACCAGAATCAACAACACAAACAAACGAAAAAAATACCAAAAAAATATTTTTGGATTATTCCTACAACATGTAACTCTCAATACATAACCATCCTTGGTAGTGCAACTCTCCTTAAGATATACAATACAACTTCCCTTATCATTTTAAATAAATAGCATGCACAATAACAAAAACCCTAATAGTAAAAATGCAATTGCGTAAAAAAATCGATGTAATTGCCGTTATTGTTTTGTGGAATATCATCACCCTTCCGCAGCCCTACACGAAATTGCAAATTAGCGAAAGGCGTATACTCCAACAGTATAGAATGTCGCGTTCGCTGATTTTCCTGAATATTATTATCTGGATCCCAGTACTCCGTGGTTAATTTTACATTGTAGCCTTTCATTATTTCTTTATTAACTTCCAGCAAACTAACCGTTTGTGTTGCAAAGGTTTCTGGAACATTGACAATGGATTTATCGCGGATGCGATCTACTTGCGCAAGAAGTATATAGCCCTGCCAATTTATGCCACCAAAAACATTGACCATACTACGTGAACCAGCAGCTGCATCATTGTAAATAGTGCTAGCTCCTACGCGCCAGTTCTCCCCCATATATTCACCGCGCGCAAGAAATTGAAAATGATTATCATCGTTGGCTTGCGCACTTGTGCCATTTGTTACGGCAAAATTATAAAAAGTTTTTGCGTTGCGTAAGCCTAATTCAACGCCGCTATCGCTATTGTCAAAATTGACGCCCGATGCCTGACGTACAAATGCAGTATCATCCTCTAACCTTATGCCATAGGGCAGCATAATTCTTCCCGCTTTCACATAATCACTCTCGCCCAATTTGGTAAGAATAAACGTTTCGCGATTGAGGGCACTGCCTGGGGCAATTTGCTCATCTATATACAATGAAATGGGTGAATCTTTCGGTTGCAAAACCATGTATAGCTGACCAGATTGCGCTGCAAATGTTTTACTATCCGATTCGTTATCAGATGGCGCTGCTTGACTGTCCCGATTTCGTTGAAAGTAATTTGCACGAAAGTCTGCACCTATACGAAAAGTTTCACTCTCATTTCCTGCGTCGAGTATCGCTAAACTACCCGCTTTCTCCGGCAATACTTGTGAACCATAATAAGCACCAAAAGTATTGCGTTCACCCCCACCAATGGGATTCACATGGCAAGCCACGCACTGAAGATTATTTTTGAATGCCAAATAAGGTTCTGCAAATACTTGCGCACAAATGCAAAAAGCAGATAACAAAAAAAATCGCAGCAAGAATAAATTAATTTTTATATTCATAATGATAACCTCCACCTTCTACATCATTATTATCACCGTCAATTTCTCGACCCTCATTATCCAGCACGGCTTGCGCCCCTATTTGATTAATATCGATACTGATTTTTTGTGTATCTGCGGCAAGATCATGGAGTTTTATATGCAAAGTTTGATCATTCAACAACATCCCCACTGGGTCGATGTTGATAAGCCTGGAATTGTTTGTGCTGTAAACTTTCACCGTATTTTCGGTAAGCGTTGCAAATTGAATAGCACGGCTAAAATGAATAGACGCATTAAATTCATCGCCACTTTTCTGGGCGGTAACTCGGGTAATTTTTGTATTGCCGGTACCCGAGCCTGCACGCGGCGCTCCATTGGCAATCCAATCGCGCACCATATTAATTTGTTCTTCATTAAGGTATGGGGGACCATCTAAAGGCATTTGACTGCCCACAATTGTGGAGCTGCCTTCTAACTTTTGTACGATATAACTATCGTCGGGATGACCGGGATTTACCCGCATAAGGGTGGGAATTTCTTCGGATGGATGATTAACGAGGAACGCATAACTATTGTCTTCACTATCCAAACGCAGCCCGTGAGGTGCAGTACTGCCGACATGACAACGAATACAAATTGCGCCGAAAATATTTTGCTGTAGTTGTGCCAGCGAAACTGCTATTGCAACACTACTGCTGCTGGTGCTAGCGTTACTGTTATTACGGGCACTGCTGCTGGTTATTGGCAAACCTTCATTATTAAGCCCCTTGCCTGAGCCAGCACCACAAGAAGCTAGTAACGAAATAACGACTAGATTTAAGATAAATTTACCCATACTGCTTTTCCTTCCCAGTGAATCGCTGTTGAATTGCGATTCAGGCAGACATAAACAACAGCCGACCCAAATCGCATAATGACTAACAACACCGCAGAGATTGCTTCATGCAACCGCTGCGTTATTCACCTTGTTAAGGTCTAGCAATAGTCCAACCTGTATAGTCTCCGTTGGTTTGATCCGGCGCAGTGTCGCCGATATAGAAATACAGCGCTTTACCCTTATAAGCCCACTGTTTATCGCTACCGGTACGGACAATAACGGTAAAGTCGCCAAAAGTTGTAGCGTCAGCGGGAGCATAGAGTGCGGGCCAAGTGGTTAAGCAACCACCAGTGCAATTGGAAACTCCCGTAGTATCACTATCAAAGGTATAGAGAGTGAAATTGAGACGTGAGTTATCGGCGGTGCCAGTGGCATTAACAATATTGCCGTGAGCTATAAAGCGGCCTTCATCTGCCGCAACCGATGGGATGCGTGCAACATGCCATACATTACCAAGATAATCGCCCGTAGCATCACCAGAATGAATATCGCCAACGTAGAAGTACAAAGGCATACCATTTAGCGCCCATTGTGATTCACCACTACTGCGAGTCACTAAGCTGTAGGGAGCATGAGGAACTGCACCCACATCAGCTATCAATGCTGGCCAATTAGTGAGGCAACCCGCCGAGCAATTACTAGTACCCGCCGTGTCATTATCAAAGGTATAAAGTGTAAATCCGTGTTTTGCCGAACTGCTGGTTGTCTCCGCACTACTAACCGGTACGGCACTTTTTACCCAACCCGCCGCCGCTAATAATGTACCCAGTGTCGAATTGCTTTTTGCTTGTACCGGCATTGGGCGCGCCAAATGCCAGTTGGCAATAGCCTTGCCATTAGTTTGACCTGCAGCCGTATCGCCAACGAAGAAGTACAGAGGCTTACCTTGATACGCCCATTGCCTTACATTAGGCGCGGTGCCCATTGAGCGGCTAATAATGCTGTAAGGCGCTTCAGCAGTATCATTATCATCGGCCAATAATGCTGGCCAATTTGCCAAACAAACGCCATTGCAATTGGAGACTCCGGTAGTGTCGCTATCAAAAGTGTACAAGCTGAAATAATCGCGATCCTGACGCTCTGCCGTTGCGCTAGCATTGCCACTGGCTTCGACGCCCACCAACACATTGCCAGAGGCTGTCAGGTAATCGCCATCGGTCGCGTTAATCGCTGTTTTACTGGGTAATACCGGTTGATATAAAGCGACATGCCAAGTGTTGCTACTCGCACCCTCGCCTTTTACATCTCCCGCCTGGGTATCACTTGCGAAGAAATACAGCGGTTTGTTGCGCAATGCCCACTGACTATTACCATCAGCGCGCTGAATAATAGACAACGGTGGAGTAGCAACAGCGCCTATATCCGCCAACAGTGGTGGCCAAGCCGTAACACATCCAGCAGATACGCAGGACGACTGACCAACTGCATCGCTGTCAAACACATATAACGTCATACCTGTTTTGCTTACCACCTGAGTGGATAAGGTGCCACCCACATTAAGCAAGACCGTAGCATCACCTTCGCCCACAAAGGTTCCCCCAATGGCCGTTACTTGTTTACCAATTGGTGTTGGAGCAGTAGAACTGGATGAAACACTCGCTACAGAGCTAGCAGCTATCGAGCTAGCGGCTATAGAACTAGCCATTGCGCTGGAACTCGGGGTTATATTGCTGGCATAGCTGGACATACCACCGCCACCATACCCACCGCCGCCGCTACCACAAGCAGCAAGCAGCCCGGCGAATACAGCTAACAGTAAATATTTTGTCGTTTTCTTTAGATAAGTTTTCATGGAAAAATCTCCTTTGTTGAGGGTTCGGGGAGATTTACGAAACAGATCGGATTAAAGTTGCAGTAGAGTGAAAATTCTTTAACGAGATGGTTTGGGCAATAGCCCCTTATGCAGCACTTCACTTTTGCAGTATTTCACTTTGGTAGTCATCCATGACTACCAAATTTTGAATTGAACTAGAGCTTGAATGGAATTAGAGCTTAAGGTTTAGCAAGAAACCATGCACCATAAACTCCTTTAGCATCTCCTGCAACAGTATCGCCGCTATAAAAATAAAGCGGCTTACCTTTATAGGCCCACTGTTTAGCGCCTTCCGTGCGAGTCACTACCGTAAAATCGCCAAATGCTATTGCCTCAGTTGGGGCATAGAGCGCTGGCCAGGTAACCAGGCAACCATCATTACAAGTTGATTGGCCAACAGGATCGGTAGTCACCGTGTAAAGACTAAAGCCATCACGCGATTTATCACTTACACCACTAGCATTAACAATGTTGCCATGAGCGGTAAATATCAAACCATTGTTGCCATTACTATCAGTTGCCACGGGAGAAATCCGTGCTACATGCCAAACACCATTGACATCCTCGCCATTAATATTCCCGGGTACAGTATCGGCAGCAAAAAAATACAACGGCTTACCATTTAATGCCCATTGATACTCACCGCTAGCACGCGCAATTAAGCCATAGGGAGCTGGTGCGACAGCGCCAGACGCAGCAATGAGCGCAGGCCAATTAGTAAGACAGGCATCAATACAATTACTGACACCAGCAGTGTCATTATCAAACGTATACAGCGTGAACCCATGCTTGGGCTGGTTACTCATTTTCTCAACTGCATTTTCCGTTATAGCTGTTTTTGTTAACCCGGCACCCGACAATAACGAGCCCAAAATCGTATTGTTTTTAATTTGTACCGGCTGAGGGCGAGCCAAATGCCATTTAGCAACTGCCTTACCGTTAGTTTGACCCGCAGCTGTATCACTGATAAAAAAGTACAGCGGCTTACCCTGATAAGCCCATTGTTTAACAGCAGCGTTTGCACCAACCGGTGTACGCGTAATAATGCTGTAAGGCACTTCAGCTGTATCATTTTTATCGGCAATCAGAGCAGGCCAATTTGTCAAACAACTACCGCTACAATTTGATATGCCTGCCGTGTCATCATCAAAGGTATAGAGACTAAAACCGGTACGATCCAGGCGCTCAGCCCCCATTATTACCTTGCCGGAAGCGGTAAAATAGTCGCCATCATTAGCATTCAGACTGGCTTTAATCAGCGCTATCGGCTCATATAAAGCTACATGCCAAATTCCCCCTACTCCCTCGCCGATGAGATCACCCGCTTTAACATCGCCGTCAAAAAAATACAGCGGTTTATCGCGTAACGCCCATTGTGCATGGCCATCGATGCGTTGAATAATAGTTAAGGGCGCCACTGCAACTGCATTAGTGTCTGCAAGCAATGGCGGCCAATCAGTGATGCAGACTTCTGATACACAAGTCGATTGCCCAGCCACATCGTTATCAAATATATAAAGAGTCATGCCAGCTTTACTTTGCTGTGCAACAGATAGCGTACCAGCCGTATTCAACAACACATTCGCAACACCCTCAGCGACAAAAGTGCCGCCGATATTAGTGACGTGTGTAACAGGCGCTTTAGTGGGGGCGATAGATGAGCTATGCATAACACTCGAGCTTGCCACAACGGCCAAACTGCTGGTGATTGTGTGGTTACCACCATTACCGCCACCACCACAGGCCGTAAATAGCAACACTAGCAATATGGGTACAGCCTTAATGGTTGGAATAAAAAAGCGATTCATTGGTAAATTTCCTCAGGTCCGGTTAAATTCGCGACACCTTATAGAATCAACATCATGAAAGCTGTTGCTTCCGTAGCAATTCTTGTAAGAAACCTGCGCCGCCCCCTAAATTCAACACCAAGTATTTGCAGCTTACCGCTAAGACTGCGGTTTACACTCAAACCTTACCGCTGCGCGCTGCGCAAAAAATGCTGGCACAGACTTTTATTATCTGTTAGCTTGCCTCCCCTTAAAATTCTTTAGCAGATACCCCTGTGGTTGCTTTAGAGCGACCACATAACCGACGTTGGCACAGCCAACCGGCACAATACTTAGAGCTCTACGAGGCGCTACACATGGCGAAAAAAAATCCTTCCACCGAAACCTTTGCACTCCGTCCCTTTACTCCTTATGAGGAGAAAAAAGGCGAGGAATATATGAATGACAACCACAAGCTGCATTTCAGAAAGCTATTGCTGAACTGGCGTTCGGAGTTGATGGAAGAGGTTGATCGCACTGTTAGCCACATGAAAGACGAAGCAGCCA
>JANYIO010000195.1 GCA_025362015.1 Gammaproteobacteria bacterium
TGTTAAAACAGCTTATTCCTGATGTCGACTACAAGGAACCACTCAACGAAAACGATAACCAATTGAATTTGTTTGAGTTTTTAACCGGACACTAGTGATAACTTATATAAGTACAAAAAAACAAAAATATAAGTACAAAAACAAAAAAACGATCAAAGAGTTCGACCGTTTTTTTGTGGTAAGCCGGGTAATAAATGTAAACCAATTATTACCCGGAACTCCATTTACTTGTTACAACTTGTATTACAACTTAGGCAAGTTAGGAATAGTTTGGTTGCAATCGCCTTTCAACGGTAGATTTTGGCACACGTACTGACCGGCTGAGTTTTCAGTTGCGGCACCAGCGGGTGCTACTGCGTTCACACGTTGTTTCCACAATTGCCATAACATAAAGCCATCAGTCGCGCGGCCTTTGTTTTTAATGTACTTAACCATAGTCTCAACATTGTAATATTGAGTTGCCATGTTGTTTAAGCCAGTCATCATGTCCGCATCATAAACAGTACCTGCCGGTGCATTAATTTTTAATGTCGAACCGCCAGCACCTTCTGGAGAAATTTCCATACCCATATTGATTGGGCCGTTATAAATTGCGCGGTAAGATTCATAACCTTCACGGGGGTCGTAATAATCACCAGCGTCATAAGACATGAGATTGATGTACGTCAATTTGCTACCTTGATTTTTTACAAGATTATACAAGGTGCCGCCAAATGGTGAGCCCCATTGTACTTTGCCTTCTTCAAACGGAGAGCCCTTCGCGTAATAAGCACCCGTCGACCAGCCCGCAATTGAAATACCAAGGCCGGCATTGCGCGCTTGAATTTCACTGTACAAACCGGAAATGATGCCAGCAATTTCTCCATCTTTGGAACAACTGAAATTTGCATCATCCAATTTATTACAAGAAGAAGAGCTTGATTCCCAGTCGATATCAACACCTGATGCTCCCAAATCTTGTGCCAAGGCAACAACGTGAGATGCGTTGAAGTTAGTCCATTGACCACCTTGGCTGTAAGTCCATCCACCAACAGAAATCCAGACTTGCGTACCGCGGTTGCGCAACGCAGTAATAATGTTGCGTAGATCTGTTGCCTGCTGTGCGGTGAAAGATTTTTGCCCATTGTTGGTCGCAGCACCTTCAACGAATTCAAAACCGGCTACACCTTGATCGAATGCATAAGAACCTTTTTGGTAGGTAGTGTCTGGGCGCACAAAAGACAAATGCAAGTTGGTGATGTAGTTGGGAATGTTTGTCGTCGCTAAATCATAAATACTGGTATTCCAGGTTCCGGCATAAGTCACATAGCGATGACCGCTGGTGCCACCCGTTGAACTATTAACTGAAGACGAGCTGCCCCCTACGAAGCTGCTTGAGCTTTTCGATGAAGCAGCAACGCAGCTACCTTTGTTAATCCAAACACCGTCAGTACCAGAATTAGTTGATGGGTCATTATTCAGTGTCCACCATTTATTTTCATACTTGGTGTTATTGTAAGAAACTTGCATACCTGCAGTTCCGTAGGTGGTAGTGCTGCTCCAGGCTGGAATGCCCGCGCAAGAACTCACCGAAGCCGGCACGCTAGAAGCTGCCAAACTTGAAGCTACAAGAGAGGAGATAGTTGAACTTACAACCGATGATTTACTGGAAGCTGCAACTGAGGATTTAATAGAGCTTGCAACAACAGACGCTACGCTAGAGCTGCTAGGTGCCGCTGAGGTTGCTGCACAAGCACCCAGGTCGCTCCAAGCATTGTCCCATGCCCAGCCTACACCTGGTTCGTATGGGCCGCCAACAGTGCACCACCCACCCACGGTACAGGAGTATGCGTGAGCACTAGCATCATTTTTTACAATGTTGCCCGTAGCATAACTACTACCATTCACATACTGGGCAACGCCAGTACAATTGTATGCCTGGCTCTCCGCCGCCATCAGCAAGCCTGCTGCCCCTAATAGGGCAAGAGAAGATAATTTCTTCATTATTTGTCTCCACTCATTGTTGTTTTAAATAGAAAAGTATTAGATTGAAAAAACATTAGATAGAAAAATATTAGATTGAAAAATCAAGAACCAACATTTATCTCACTCGGAAATAAATGCATTGTGCGAAAACGTTTTTATTTATTACTTATTATCAAAACTCAAACACCGTAAAAATAAGTCAAAGTGCATGCTCAAACACAATTAAAAAATATGACTAGCTACGTTGCTTATTTTGCTGCGCCCAAACTACGATTGTTGTGAACTACATCTGATGCCGATTTATTGTTATATCAGTTTGAATAAAAACTTTTAGTAGGCAATCAGATTTAGCATTTAAATTACGCCCAAAAGACAACGTTGTCAATTTTTGGCGGCACTCCTGTGATCAACATCATAAATGTGTGAATTTAATACACCTAATGCGCTACCAAAAAAAATTTAAGTGCAATAAATTACGCCCCAACTGCAAAAGTCAGTGTTGTAGATGGTGCAGTTTATGGAATGCTTTTTCAAGTCACTAGGGGCGTGGTCAGTACGATGAGAATTTAATCGAGAACAAAAGGCTTGCAATAATTAATCTGAAAGCCTTTGATTTGTTAGATGCGGACTTGGTCATCAAGTCCGGTACCATGAGAGTTGAAACATGTGCGGCGTTATGGGTTTCATGTTGCCCATTTTTTCAAAATTATTCGATTGGTACTGTTTTTTAAAATTAATCGATAGGTTCTATATCTTTTTCACGTTGAATTTTGTGATAAATTTCTTCTCGATGAACGGGAGTCTCTTTCGGTGCATTGACTCCAACCCTAACTTGGTTGCCATTCACCCCAAGTACAGTGATATGCACATCATCACCAATTATGATTGTTTCACCGATACGACGAGTAAGAATTAACATGTTTTTTTACCTTCTATTTAATGACGAGTGTTTCAAATGATGTGAGTATTTTAAATTATGTATTAAATTATGCCATAGGTGCGCTTGGCACAATAAAATTATTTGTATTATTTAGCTTGAGGATCCAATGCCTTTTATTGTGGCTAATTTCAAGGGTGTATTGAATGCCCCTGGAGTCGAAACGAAATCATTTTTCTTTATTACAACATCAGGCGATAGCTTTAAGCTCTTTAACTTTAAGGCAGTATGTTGCCTGAACTATAAGAAAGTGCAAATACTATGCGTGGTAAAAGTAGCTCAATGTCATTTGCACGAGATTTTATCATTTGAATGCTGAACATGCACCTTAATCATTTAGGCTAGCTGCTGATCTATTTATAGTCTGCTTCGCCTTTAGGTGTTTTTGCAAAATTGCTTTTCCATTATTTGTGTACGCTAGTGTACCTATAGTCATGTGAATTATTATCCGCTTCATGATCTCCTATTATTCAGCGATTTTTACCTGTTGAACTCACCACAAAAACCGATCAAACATTAATACTTGAACTTGTTCTCCTTTGGCTACTGAGCCACGTTCCTGTTCCAGTACAATATAACAGTTTGCCTGTGCAATTGAGGTGAGCATGCCTGAACTTTGGTTGCCCGTAATGCTGACAAGATTTATACCATTTTCATTGTGCAGAATACCGCGTTGAAAATCCATTCTGCCGGTTTGTTTTTTGATGTTGCTGTTGGCGATGGCGGTAATGCTGGTGGCCTGTTCAAATACTTCACCAGCTAAATAGCGCAACGCCGGAAGTACGAGTTGATGGTAGGTGACAATAGCCGAAACGGGATTACCGGGTAATCCAAAAAACCAGCCGTGATCCATGCTACCGCTGCTTTTTGCCAGCTTACCAAACGCAAATGGTTTGCCTGGTTTAATGGCAACTTTCCAAAAATTTATTTCGCCCATGCTGCTGAGTACATCTTTGGTATAGTCGGCATCACCAACCGACACGCCTCCACTGGAAATTACGACGTCGGCTTCTGCGATGCCCTTGGCGAAGGCGGCGGAAATAGCGGTAGGATCGTCGGGCAGTAATCCTAAATCTATACAGTGAATGTTTAGCCGTTGCAGTAAAGCGATCAACGCGTACCGGTTGCTATCATAGATGCAGCCTTGTCTAAGTATTTGGCCTGATGGTGTGAGTTCATCACCCGTGGAAAGTACGGCAACATTCAACACGCGATAAACATTTACTGAGGCTATGCCGAGCGAGGCAAGTAACCCAATATCCACTGGTGTCAGGCGCTTTCCTTGCGGCAAAACTTGTGCGCCCTGCGCAATATCTTCACCAGCACGCCGGATGTTTTCGGTGGCGTGGGGCAGGGTGGTAAGCGTAAGTTGATCGCCGTTAAGTTGCGTGTTTTCTTGCATTGCTACACAGTCGGCACCTATTGGTATTGCTGCGCCGGTCATGATGCGCACACATTCGCCGGCCCCTAGCTCATCCGCAAACACGTGACCTGCGAGGGACTGACCGATCAGGCGAAGTGATGCGTCAAGCCTGGCATCGGCATAGCGCAACGCATAGCCATCCATTGCCGAGTTGTCGTAACCGGGCACTGCAATGGAAGAATGAATTGTGCTGGAAAGTACGCGATCGAGTGCTTGCGTTAATCCAACGCTCTCTGTTTTGGTGACGGGTACAAGCGCATTTTGCATGCGTGCTAAGGCAGCTTTGAGTGGTAGTAGCCCTGGTTGTGAGCAGTAATCAACTGGGTTTGACATTACATTCTCTGAGGGTTCCTGGTGTGGTGGCTATCTTACTCTGGCTTGTTGCTGCACACATCTACATTGAACGCTTGAGAATTATCAGTCGGCGCACTGCGCGTGTCAGTGTTATTTGCCTCAGTCAAACCTGCCATACAAATGACTGAGCCGAATATTGGTTCGCCTATAAGTTTTAAAAACTACAACTTTAAAAACTACAAATTTAAACAACCGGATAAGTCAGAGTTGAGAAATGAATAATATTTACCAAAAAATGAACGGAGATGGATGCCAATAAATTTTTGGTTAGCGTATATGCAAGCCCATACACAAAACCCGCCAAGGTGAAAATAATGATGGCGTCGAGAGTGTGGGCTAAATGGGCCGCTACAAAAATAACGGTAGTAATCATTAATGGCAGAAATTCCTGCCAGAATTTCTGTTTAATTCTTCTTGCAAAAAAAACTTGCATTTGCGTTTGCAGCAACCAGCGCATAAACGCTTCCTCGGAAACGCAAGTTGCCAATAAATTAACTGCACCAAATACGATAATATATTGCAATGTTTTTATATGAATGTGTAAATTAAGCAGTACATAAGCCGTTGCCAATACCAACACGGATAATATTACAACTAACAATAATTGCTGAGTACGAGAATTTATGTAGCCAATGTTGTGCCGATTTGTAGATAAGAAAAAAAAGATAATACAATAGCCTGCTAAAGTTTTTGCCGTATTTAAATGCAAATCAAAAGGTAAGCCACCTTCATAAAGCTGATTCACGCTAAAAACTAAGGGATAATTAAATCCAGCTGGACGATAAAGCCCGGCTGCAACTCCTAAAACAATCGCTGCAAACCAGTACAAATAAAGCCCCAGTGGTTTATTTTTCTGTAAAAAATATTGATACAAAAATATCACTACCGAAAATGCCATAACAAGCAATGCAGCCATAGGCGGTATGAAATTTAAAACAAGCAGGCTGCCTAAAAAAATCGTAAGCAATATGAAAAAATAATTTTGTTGTTTGGTTAACATAACCTTTCCAGCGGTTAATTTAAATGTGAAGCAGACGTGATTGTTGTCGGGCGCATTCACTAGTAATGCGCCCCATATATCCTTAAGTGCAGTGAAGATATTTGTTTTTAGAAAGGTAAATAGTGCTAATTAAACATTAAATAAGAAGTGCATTACATCGCCATCTTTTACGATGTAATCCTTTCCTTCTTTTCGCGATTTGCCCGCATTTTTTGCGCCTTGTTCGCCTTTGAATTGCACAAAGTCTTCATAGGCGATAGTTTCTGCGCGGATAAAACCTTTTTCGAAATCAGTGTGGATTACGCCGGCGGCTTGTGGTGCAGTTGCACCTACAGGAATAGTCCATGCGCGAACTTCTTTTACACCTGCGGTGAAATAAGTTTGCAAACCAAGCAGGCCGTAACCAGCGCGAATTACGCGGTTGAGGCCGGGTTCTTCCATTCCCATTTCTGCGAGAAATTCCGCTTTTTCATCATTTTCTAATTCGGCAATATCTGCTTCTAATTTGTTGCAAATAGGTACGACCACTGCGTGTTCTTCAGCGGCAATTTTGCGTACTACATCCAAATGTGGATTATTTTCAAAGCCGTCTTCCGCCACGTTAGCGATATACATGGTCGGCTTAAGTGTAAGCAGGTTAATTTCTTTGAGTATCGCAATTTCATCTTTATCCAGAGGGAAAGAGCGCAGCGGTTTAGCTTCGTTCAAATGCGGTTGGATTTTTTCTAAAATGCTTTTCATCACCATCGCGTGCTTGTCTTGGCCTTTGGCGGCTTTAGCGTAGCGAAACAGGGCTTTATCCACGGCTTCTAAATCGGCCAGTGCCAATTCGGTATTGATGATGTCGATATCGGCTGCGGGGTTTACTGCATTGGCAACGTGAATAACATTGTCATCATCAAAGCAGCGTACAACGTGCGCGATGGCATCAGTTTCGCGGATATTGGCGAGAAATTTGTTGCCTAGACCTTCACCTTTTGATGCGCCGGCAACGATTCCGGCGATATCGATAAATTCCATGGTGGTTGCCACAACTTTCTCGGGTTTTACGATTTCGGCGAGCTTGTCCTGACGCGGATCGGGAACGGTTACAATTCCAGCATTGGGTTCAATGGTGCAGAAGGGGAAGTTCTCGGCACTGATACCGGCGTTGGTCAGTGCATTGAACAGTGTTGATTTGCCGACGTTGGGAAGGCCGACGATACCGCAATTGAAACCCATGATGCTATTCCGCTAGAAAATGAAGGTATAAGTATGAAAAATACAGAGTGTGTGAATCGAAAGGGCGCGATTATACATGCTTCATGGGGGATTATCGAAATCTGCTGTTTATCTTTAGCGCCGCATTTTGTTAAATCATTTGTAATTGTGCGGCTTAAAAATTGACGGTGGCGAAGAGCAGGATGGTGCGCGGGCTTCCTATCGTTAAATAGCTGGAACCAGGGAATCCACCTACTGATGCCCAGTAATCCTGATTGGTGATATTTTCTACGCTGGCGCGAATGGTCAGCGTGCTTGAGTCCCATATGTTTGTAACATAACGTGCGCCTAAATCCAGGCGATTCCAGGCCGGTACTTTTTGCGTATTGTTAATGTCAGCGAACTGGGCACTTGTGTACATGATATGGGTATTTACGGAAAGCCCGGGTATTTGGGAGAGAGACCATTCCAGGCCAAGATTGGCTTGGGTATCGGGAGCGCTAATCAGGTTTTTTCCTCTATTGTCAGTATCCAGAAAACTGATTCCGCCCAGAACTTTGAGTTCGGAATTTACTTCACCGTAGATCGACAACTCCAACCCGCGATTTGTTTGATCATCCAGGGTTGTAAAGGTATTGCTGCTATTAAAACCCGTTAATGGTTTTTGAATATTGAACAGTCCGATAGCGGCTCCCAAGGCCTTACCATCATACTTAATGCCCATTTCAACTTGCTTGGCCTGATAGGGTTTTAGCGCTTCTCCGCCATTGGCTACAACTCCGGTACTATTGGTTTCCGGTGCTATGTCGCCCTTCAACATGCCTTCAATATAATTAGCGTAAAAGGAATATTGTGGCGAGAGTTTATAAACCACTGCTGCGAGTGGCGTCAGGCGGCTCTTGTTGTATGTTGATAGCTTCGCGCCAGTGTCATATTGGTAATCGTCTTCAGCAATATTCTGGTTGCGAGCACCAAAGGTTAACAGTAATCGTTTATCAAGCATGGCCATTTCGTCAGCCAAGGCATAGCTCCGGGTAAGAGTTGTCTGTGTTACCAATGGATGGTTGAGGTCGCCCCCAACAAATTGCATTGATGTTGACGATATGATGTTTGTTGGGTCATAAATGTTGTTGGTAAATTGGGCAAAGATTATGTAGGCATTATGGCTATTATTTTGGTAATCATCAGTTGCTAGGGTAAGCGTATGCTGGATTTCCCGGGTTTGGAATTGAGCTCTTAGGCCGATTTCCCCGGTGGTGACGGAGTCCTTATGGATTACATCAAAACGGTTTGCTGAATAGTCTCCAGTCATATTATTGACTGTCAAAAATGCACTTAACACCGAGTTTTCCTTACTGGCTCGTGAGCCAGCAGCTATCCAGCCGGTAATACTATCGGTGAAGTCATATTCTGCACGTAAGGTACCGAACACATCTTGCTCGTTAGAATAGGTCCAGGGTTGTGCAATACTTTGACCTGCATCTGGCACCTTTAGAATCGGAAGGTTACCGGCAATAGTAATGCTGGGTTGAGTGATGTTCAGTTTGAGATCCTGATAACCAAGATCAACGGATACCCGTAAATTCGAACCGTGATAGTCAGCACCTAATGTTGCCATTTCTAATAGATGAGACTCTCTGCTAACTGTTGTATCACCTTCTCTGTCCACAGCATTAAGCCGTACGCCAAAGCTGCCATTCGTTGAACGTTTAGACAGGTCAGTAGCAATATAGGTCTGATCATTTGTCTGGGCTCCCAGCGTAAATTCGCTGAGATCTATTTTGGGCGCGCGCTTGGGAGTGATATCGACAGTTCCTCCCGCACAACCGCCAACTGTGGGCGCGGTGCCATTCAGGAATGCACTTGCACCGCGCAACACTTCAACACGTTCTATCAATTCTGCTGCTAGATATTGTCTGGGAAGTATTCCATAGAGACCATTGTAGGTCATGTCATCTGAGGGGATGGGGAATCCGCGTACGAGATAAACTTGCTGGAAATTACCGAAACCCCGAGCAACCCGGACAGCAGGATCATACTGTAATACATCGCCAACACTGGCGGCTTCATGGTTCTGGATGAATTCCTGGGTATAGTTTGTGACAGAGAAGGGGGGTATCCATAGTATCCTGTGTTCCCAGGATGCCTATACGTCCGCCCCTGGTGACTTCGCCACCCGCATAGGTGGGGCTCAATCCTTTTGCCGACGCATCAGCGCTTGGGTCGACCTGAATGGTCATTAACGTCTCTAAATCCATTTCCAATAGATTGGGTTCCTTTTCGGCATGAGCAGAAATAGCGCGACCGCCAAGGGCGACAGTCGTCAGGATATAAAGTAAAACCAAGCGCGTTCGCATAAGCAAATTACCTGCATCCATCGGTGCTAGTTAGGAGCTGACATTGGCAGTTTTATACGAGAGTCTGTTAGTGCAAATCTGAGCCAAGTGTGGCGGCCTGATCCATTTATAAATTCTTTCTTGAGTGGTGGGTGCAAAAGTCATCTTGCCCTAATTGCCCATCATGTTATTAAGGTATTCCTTAAGTGTTGTAGCATTTCTGCCATTCGTCCAGCGTAAATATTGATCGCTAGTACAGATGGCGTATAGATCCTGCACAAAGTTACTTTTTCGGCTCAGTATGTAAATTTTTCATCGCCGTATTCCAATCGCCTTTCACTATTTCCGGCAAACATTTAATCGCGCGATTAATGGCTTCGTCAGTCAGTTCTTGCTCGCTGGATGGCGCGCGTTTAAGGACAAAGTTGGAGACCAGTGGTGCTGCACCTGGGTGGCCAATGCCTAAGCGCAAGCGCGGGAAATTTTGATTGTTGCCCAATGCACTAATAATATCGCGCAGGCCGTTGTGGCCGCCGTGACCACCGCCATGTTTAAGCCGGGCGGTGCCGGGAGCGAGATCAAGTTCATCGTGAGCAACTAAAATAGCAGCAGGTTCGATTTTGAAAAAGTTGGCCATGGCTGCAACTGCTTGACCACTACGGTTCATGAAAGTTGTGGGGATAAGCAGGCGTAAGTCCTGGCCTTGATAACTGACTCGTGCGGTGAGACCAAAATATTTTGAATCCGGATTTAGATTGACACTCAAATGATGCGCCAGCTCGCCGACAAAATCCGCGCCAGCGTTATGTCGTGTGCGCTGGTATTCGCTGCCTGGGTTGCCAAGGCCGACAATCAGTTGAATTCCGGTATTTGTCATTTTATTTTCCAAGCAATTTATTTCCAAAAAAAAAGGGGTAGAAGATAGTGCTTCTGCCCCTTTTTTATTTCAAGCGAATCCTTAATTAAATAATAATTAAGCTTTAACTTCTTCTTCGCCTTCTTCAGCACCGCCTTTCGGCTTAACAATGGTCACAACAGCAGAGTCGTGATCAGCGCCGTGAGCAAGAGCAACGGAGGTAACACCTATTGGCAACTTCAAATCAGAGATGTGAATGATGGTGCCAATTTCGGCATTAATCAAATCAACTTCAATGAATTCAGGCAAGTGGTGCGGGAAGCAGGTGATGTCGATTTGCGTCATGTTATGAATCACTTTGCCGCCTTGAATCTTCACGCCTTTGGACCATGCTTCATTAAGGAAGTGCAAAGGTACATGAGTGTGCAGCTTGGTAGTTTTGTCGATACGCAAGAAATCTGCGTGCAAAACCACTGGCTTGGCCGGGTGACGTTGTAAATCTTTCAGAATTACATCTTGCGCCACACCATCAACATTAATGCTGATAATGTGTGAATAGAAAGCTTCATGCTCAAGGTGTTTTAGCAGTTCATTGTGTGACAGACTGATACTTTGCGGGGCTGGTTTGCCACCATAAATAACAGCTGGAACTTCTTTTGCCAAACGACGTAGGCGGCGGCTCGCACCTTTCCCTAAATCGTTACGGGCTGTTGCTACTAATTTGAAGTCTTCATCAGACATGGTTACGTCCTCATTGATGCTACTAGATCCGCGACCAGAACCTAGCAGGTTTTAAAAACCTCGATAATTCGAGGTGGTTGTCTGAGTAAAATGTTTTTTAACTATTAACAAAACTTTTAGTTAACGAAGCTTTTAGTTAGCGAAACATCGCACTCAGGGATTCTTCATTGCTCAACCGGCGCATTGCCTCAGCGAGCATTTTTGATAAAGTAAGTTGACGCACGCGACTGCAAGCTTTGACGGCGTCACTGAGTGGAATGGAGTCAGTAACGACTAATTCATCCAGCTCGGAATTATTTAAATTTTCAACGGCTTTGCCCGAGAGTACAGGGTGAGTACAGTAAGCAATCACGCGTTTGGCGCCTTGTAGTTTCAGCGCTTTAGCGGCGTTGCACAAGGTGCCAGCAGTATCCACCATGTCATCAACTAACAAACAAGTGCGGCCAGAAACATCGCCGATGATATTCATGACTTCAGCAACGCCTGCTTGCGGGCGACGCTTATCAATAATCGCCAAGTCTTTGCCAAGCTGTTTCGCTACCGCACGGGCGCGAACAACGCCGCCAATATCAGGTGACACTACAATAAGATCTTCAAATTTTTGTTGCTCAATGTCTTCGAGTAAAACCGGTGAGCCGTAGACATTATCAACTGGAACATCAAAGAAACCTTGAATCTGCTCGGCGTGCAAGTCAACGGTGAGCACGCGGTCAACGCCAACGCCTACCATCATATCCGCTACCACTTTAGCGGTAATAGGTACGCGTGCTGAACGTACACGACGATCCTGGCGGGCATAGCCGAAATAGGGTACTACTGCGGTGATGCGGCCAGCTGAAGCGCGGCGCAATGCATCCACCATAACAATTAATTCCATTAAATTATCGTTAGTGGGTGCGCAGGTTGGTTGTACAACGAAAACGTCACGACCCCGCACATTCACGTGCAGTTCAACGGCAATTTCACCGTCTGAAAACTGTGATACTGAAACATCGCCAAGCGACATGCCGAGGTGTTCAACAATTTTTTTTGCCAAGTCTGGATTGGCGTTGCCGGTAACAACCATAAAATCAGTCACGTCAAATACCTTTGTTAAAGATTAGTATGAATGTGGTGAGTGCCAGTACCGTTGCTGTAGCTTGCGAGACTGCTTTTAACGCTAAGGAATAAGGGTGCTTTACTCTTACGGCAGTTAGAACCCTTATGCCAGCCAAGCAAACCAGTTTGGTTCGTTGGCGGGTAGCGTTAAATCTGGAGGAGTATAGGGCCATTGTAATATGCAGGTGTTAAAGGATAAACAATGACTAAAAATATGGCAGGGGCGGAAGGACTCGAACCTACGGATGGCAGGATCAAAACCTGCTGCCTTACCACTTGGCGACGCCCCTGTTGTAGTTACACGCTTTAACTTTTCGGGATCAGCTTATAGAGAGGTGATTGATTCACACCTTGCGCTATAAAGCCTGGCATTTGCTTAGGCAGTTTTATTTGAACTGCTTTGGCTTCTTCTGCCGTGGCGAATTGTGCAAAAACACACGCGCCGGTTCCCGTCATTTGAGCTGTATGGCCGGCTTGTTCAAACCAGTTGAGAACTTCATCCACGGGGGGGTAAAGCTTTCTCACCAAGGCTTGACAGTCATTGTGACCACCCTGCTCAAAGAAGGCCGCCACTTTAATGGCAGGAGTGTCTCTTGTCAAATCTTTATGCGAAAAAACCGCTTTAGTTGATACCTGACAATCGGGTTGCACAATTAAGAACCAATTCCTAAGTAATTCAATGGGTTGCAAGTGCTCGCCGACACCTTCTGCCCACGCGGTTTGGGCATTTATAAACACCGGTACGTCGGCACCTAGTTGTAAACCCAATACTTGTAATTGGCTGCAGCTTAAGCCGCATTGCCATAGCTGGTTGAGTGCGACCAAAGTAGTGGCGGCATTACTGCTGCCTCCCCCTAAACCACCGCCCATGGGTAAGCGCTTTTGTAGTTCAATATCTACTCCCTGATCGACTTTGTGATGCTCTTGTAGTAACCGCACCGCTTTAATGATGAGATTATCTTCAAAGGCAACATCGGCTAGCCCGGGGTTTAAGGTTATGTCCGTATCGTCACGCAAAGTAAAGTCAAGTGTGTCGCCGTAATCAAGTAACTGAAACAGGGTTTGTAAGTGATGATAACCATCCGCACGGCGGCCCGTAATGTGTAAGAACAGGTTGAGTTTGGCTGGGGATAGAAGCCTCAGTGAAGAATGCGTTGAAGTCTGGCTGACTATAGGTGGTTTGTCAGTCATGGTGCATCCCCTAATTGCCAGGCGCGGATCAGCAGCGTCAAGCGGATCTCCTTATTGTATTCTGCGGTGATGCGGCTCGGCATGGCAATGACTTCGCTGGAACTTTGAGTGTTGATGTAGTCGCCGTAGCTGATTTTCCACCCTGCTTGTTCCAGTTCGCCAATTAAGCCTTGCGCATTGGGGGTGAAGTGGCTGAGTTTAGTGGATGGATCAGGTAAGCCGCGTACCCAATAGGCAAGCTGGGTGAGCGGAATATTCCATCCGGTATTCTTGAGTAGTAGTTCTTCCGCCGTTTTAGCGCTCTGTGATGGCTTGTCGCCACCACTGAATGTCACGTGACCAGGTGCTCCCTCAATTGATATGTTTCCCTGACCGAAAGGTCCATTAAGATCTATGTAGTATTCGGCGTTTTGCTGCTGCCAGCGTAGCGTTACACTGCCGCCATCGTCAGGTGTTTTCACGGCGAGCTTACCGGTTGCTTTCCAGATGTTAATGGCCTGAACTTGCGCTTGATGTTGCGGCCAATTTTGACTAATGAGCGGGGTGAATACTTTGTGGGGTTGCTGTGCGCAGCCACTCAACAAAAGTACAAGTAGAACAACGAGTCGCTTTAACTGGGGAATCATGGTGTGCTCATTGGTTATTGCTGTTGGCGCAAGGCGGTGAGGTTATTCGACATGTAAGCGCTTCATAGTCGCAGGAATGGTGCTGTCGTCTGGAGCTTGTTTGATGCCATCTTGCCAGATTTGCCGTGCTTCTTCTTGTTTTCCTGTTACCCATAACACTTCACCTAAATGTGCGGCGATCGCCGGGTTTGGATAGGTCGTTCCTGAGTTTGTAATATGCGCACGGCGCAATTCACGCAAAGCCTCAGGATAGTTGTTGGTGCGAAAGTGTAGCCAGCCAAGGCTATCAATAATGACCGGGTCGTTAGGCTTAAGTGTTAAGGCTTTGGTGAGTAGTTCTTTAGCCTCACGATAACGCTGGCTAGTGTCGGCCAAGAGATAGCCGAGTGAATTAAGTGCTATAGCGTTGTTAGGTTCCAGCTGCAACATGTGGCGCAAATCGCGTTCTGCTTCGATATTCTGGTGACGCTTGCTGTAAAGCATTGCACGTGCAAATAGTAGTTTGCTGCTATTGCTCATGGTTGCGGTGGTCTGCAGCGCTTCATTCAAGACTGCTTCAGCCTCGCTCAAAAAATTATGCTTGATAAGGGTTTGTGATTGCAGCAAATAAAGGCTTTCAGCCTGATCTGGGAAGCGAATTCGAACTCTATTCATGTGTTGTTGCGCACTTAAAAAATCGCCTTTACGAATAAATATGTCCAGCAAACTGATAGTGGCAGAGAGAAAATCATTGCCGCGCTCGACTTGTAAATAATTGAAAATGGCATCGGACCAGTGTTGCTGGTTTTCAGCTATTCGTCCTAAATAATAATGCGCGGTAGAGATGTTCTGATTTGAATCGAGTAATCGCTCAAATGATTTGTTGGCAGTTTTATAGTCTTTACGCTCCATCGCAATAATGCCTAACGATAACAGCACATCAGCATCGTTGGGTGTCTGCTCAGACAAAATTGCAAATTGTTGCTGTGCTAACGCCATATCGTAATGGGTCAACGTGCGTGCATACTGTTTGCGCAGGCTGGTATTGGCGGGATAAAAAGCCAGCAGCTCGCCCATCTTGGCAATTGCTTCTTTGTCGTGCTTGAGTTGGTGCAGTAGATTAGCCTCTAAAATAGCGGCAGGAATACTATGTGGATAGAGATTCAATACTTTGTGCGCGTAATCCATGGCTTCATCAAAGTGATTTTGTTGCTGGAGTAATAAACCTGCGCCGACCAGTAATTGCTCGTCCTGTTCATAATGTAACAATAGATTTTTATAGCGCTGGAGTAGGCGTTCGCGTTGCATTTTTGTCAGCTTGCTTGCTTGGGCGGCAATGTTCTGAAACAGGGTTATCTCCCCCATTATTTGCAAGCGTTTAGATATGTCGAAGGCGTCTTGCAGGTGGCCTGTTTGGATGAGCGCTAAGCAAGCATTAGTCAATGCTTGCTTATTGGTGGGTGCCGTTTCCACCCATAGCTGCGACATTTCCAAGGCAATTGTATTGTTATTTACATAGCGCGCGATCATGGTTGCGCGTTCAACTATTTGTGGATCGCGGGTTTGAATGGCTTGTTGTACATAGAGAGTAAGCGCCACATCATATAGTTGGCGACTTCCAGCAATTTCCGCAGCAAGTAACGAATAGAGTGAATCGGCAGAGAATTTACGTTCGCTGGGTTTAATTATTAGCGAGCTAGTATTAGGTTGCGTCACTTCATTAGATTGAGTCAATTCATTAGCGGGCGCCAATTCCTGATCGCGCGACTCAGCTACATAGCCACACAGCATAAGGGATAATAATAGCCACCTTGCCTTCAATAGATGCAGTTGCAATGGCTTACGGTTCCGTGGTTGAAGGTTCTGTGCCTGAAAGTTCCGTGGCGGAAAGTTCAATTGCTGGAGATTCAATAAGTGTAGTTTCATGGAAACCAATGTGTTTTCGCGGGTAATCATGTTGGAAAATCGTGTGCTTCCTAGCGCATGCTGCCCAACACCCTCCGTCGTCAACGGCCGCACATGATAAACACCCCGATAGCTTAGTGCGAGTGATATATTCGCGCTTCTGTTGATTATGAGAGCCAGTTCGATGGAGCAACATCAAAGCCTACTCCACGCCATTTATTATTTACTTGCCGCTACCATTGCTGTGCCTTTTTTTCGCCGTTGGGGCTTGGGTGCAATACTGGGATATTTAGTGGCCGGGGCGGTCATTGGCCCACAAGCACTGGGGCTAATATACGAACCGCAGGCAGCACTACACCTCTCGGAATTGGGGGTGGTGATGTTGTTATTCGTGATCGGATTGGAGCTAAACCCGGAGCAGCTATGGCGAATGCGTGGCCAAATCGGCTTGCTTGGCGGTGCGCAGTTATTGCTGACCGCCTTCGTGATTAGCATTTTGTTAAAGCTGTTCTTCCCGCTCAACATTCAACAGAGCTTGATCGTTGGGCTCACTCTCGCGCTTTCCTCCACGGCCTTTGCTGTGCCTTTGATGGAAGAGCACAAAATTATGGGTTTGCCCTTGGGGCGTAAGGGTTTTTCTATTCTTTTGTTACAAGATTTGGCGGTAATCCCGATCTTGTTGTTATTGGCAAGTTGGGCACCAGATGCAAGTAGCCAGGCGCCACGTACACCTATATGGATTGGGTTATTGACCGTGCTTGCAGTGATAGTCGTGGGGCGGTTCTTATTCAATCCAATCTTAAAAGTTGCCGCTAAATATGGCAGCCGAGAAATTCTTACTGCCGCCGGATTATTGATTGTGCTCGGTGTTTCTTGGTTGATGCAAACCGTTGGCTTTTCTATGAGTATGGGCGCATTTCTCGCCGGAATTTTGCTCGCCCAATCTACGTTTCGCCACCAGCTAGCGGCAGACATTGAACCCTTTAAAGGTTTGTTGCTCGGGCTGTTTTTTATCGCTGTAGGCATGTCACTTAATCTGCATTTATTCTTTACTCATCCCGCGCTGGTGATGCTGTTAGCCTTGGCGTTGATGGTGATAAAAATCGCGGTAGTAACTTTGATTTTACGTCTCCGCAAGTTCCCTGTTAAAGATTCACTACTCTTGGGAATTATGTTAGCGCAGAGCGGTGAATTCGCGTTTGTAGTCATGGCGTCTGCAGTGGAAATAAATTTTTTACCGGAAGTTATTGCCAGCTACGCAGTGTTAGTTGTGGGTATTTCTATGGCACTTACCGGCCCGTTCGTGATGGTGTTTCAATGGCTTGTGCGCACCCAAACATTGCAAGAAAAAGCTTTGCAAGATCAGTTGCACGCACAGGAGTCTCTGCAAAAACTGAAGCTGCCAAGCACGCATAAAGCGGAGGTGATAGTGGCTGGCTTTGGTCGTTTTGGGCAAATTATTGGTCGTATACTTACCGCGAATAACATTCCATTTAATGCGCTGGATAAAAACTCTGATCACATAGAATTCCTTAAACAATTCGGTGTGGAAAGCCATTATGGCGATGCGGCGCGGGTGGAATTGTTGGAGGCAGCCGGTATTCGCGATGCGAAGGTGCTAGTGGTGGCTGTGGACGGAATGGAAGATTCGCTGAATATAGTGCGCCTGGTTCGGCAACAATTCCCCGGGATTGCATTGATAGTTCGCGCCCGCGACCGTGCCCATGTTTATCGTTTGGCGGAGTTGGGTGTGTTTAATCCTATCCGTGAAATCTATGAATCCAGTCTGGATGCTGCCATACGTACTTTAATTGAAGTAGGGTTCACTGAAGGGCAATCGCAACATACGATCAATATTTTCCGCGAGCACGATGAACGAATGTTGCAACAAGCTGCCTTGGTGAGTAACGATACGGCGGCACTAGCAAAAATTGTTGCGCAGAGCCGCAAAGATCTGAAAGAGTTGTTCACCAAAGATATAGAAATGTGATCGGTGCTCAGTATTAGATCTTAGGTGGGTAAAGACCTCTATACTCGTATTATCTAATGGGGATTTGTCATTGTTAGTTAATTCCCCCTTGTCACAATCCACCGCTGGCCGGACAATACCGCCCCTTGCACTACTTCTAGCGATCACTGCCCAAATTCTATGACATTACTTGCATTCGGCATCAACCATACAACAGCTTCACTCGCGGTACGCGAACGTATGGCGTTTGCGCCGGAAGTTGTGGGTTTGGCATTGTTGTCTGCGCGTGAGCATGCGGGGCTGTCGGAGGTTGCCATACTCTCTACCTGCAATCGCACGGAAATCTATGTGCATAGTGAACAGCAGGTGGAAAAAGTCTCCGCTTGGTTGATTGCGCATACCAACATCAGTGCAGAAGAGCTGATGCAGTGTTACTACTGCCATGTCGGCGATGAAGCTGTGCGCCATATGATGAAGGTGGCAGGTGGGTTGGATTCGTTGATATTAGGTGAGCCGCAAATTCTTGGCCAGATGAAATCCGCTTATGCCGTTGCCTGCGATGCCGGTACAATCGGTGGTGAATTACACAGTATTTTTCAGCAGATTTTTAGTATTGCGAAACGAGTGCGTACTGAAACTGCCATCGGTGAAAACCCGGTGTCTGTTGCGTATGCCGCGGTCAGCCTTGCGCAACAAATTTTCTCTGATTTAAAACAAGATACTGCACTGTTAATCGGTGCCGGTGAAACCATTGAGCTAGTGGCGCGCCATATTGTCGAGCAAGGTATTAAGCGCATCATAGTTGCCAACCGCACGCTGGATCGCGCGCAACGTTTAGCGCAAGAATTTAATGGCGAAGCGATTTTGCTAGCGGATATTCCTGAGTATTTACATCTCGCAGATATTGTTATTTCATCCACCGCCAGTCAATTACCTTTACTCGGTAAAGGTGCGGTAGAAAGTGCGTTGAAAAAACGCAAACACAAACCCATGTTTATGCTCGATATTGCTGTGCCACGCGATATTGAGGAACAAGTGGGCGAACTTGATGATGTGTATTTGTATACCGTCGACGATTTACATGCGGTGATCGACGAAAATAAAAAATCGCGTGTCGCTGCAGCTGATAAAGCGGAAGAGATTATTAATGAAGGTGTAGAGCTTTATCGTCGACAGCAGCGTACGCTCAATGCCGTTGCGACAGTTAAAGCTTACCGTCGCAAGGCTGAAAGTTTACGTGATATTGAATTGCAGAAAGCATTGCACCTGTTTGAAGCTGGTGGTAATGCTGAGCAAGTGTTGCAGCAATTAGCGCGCAACCTTACCAACAAATTAATTCATGCCCCCACCGCGGTATTAAAAAATGCCAGTGCCAGTGGCCGAACTCAGGTAATCCAAGTGGCGCAAGAGCTATTTGAATTATCTCTCAATGATATAGAAGGCAGTGGCAATAATTTAAGTGACATTGATTTAAATGATACTGATTTGAATGACAGAAATTTAAGTGAGAAAGAATGAAAGCGTCAATTCTAGAAAAGTTAGATCGCCTTAGAGAGCGTTATGAAGAAGTCAGCGTGATGTTGTCTGAAGCAGATATCATCAATAATCAAAACAAATTTCGTGAACTTTCTAAAGAATACTCTGAATTAGAACAAGTTGTGCAAGCCTACAACGCTTACCAACAATTGCATGTGAGTATTGCTGAAGCCAAACAAATATTAATTGATGGCGATGCAGATATGAAAGAAATGGCGGAGGAAGAGTTGCGTGATTGCCTCGCACAATTAGAGCCTACCAAATTAGAAATGCAACGTTTGCTGTTGCCGAAAGATCCTAACGACGAAAAAAATTGTTACCTCGAAATTCGCGCTGGTACCGGCGGCGACGAAGCGGCGATTTTCTCCGGCGATTTATACCGTATGTATTTGCGTTATGCTGAAAAACAAGGTTGGCGTATCGAAGTGCTCAGCCAAAGTGATGGCGAGCACGGTGGCTACAAAGAAATTATTACGCTGGTGAGTGGCCAGGGCGTGTATTCAAAATTAAAATTTGAATCGGGTGCGCATCGCGTACAGCGCGTACCGGCAACCGAAACACAAGGCCGCGTTCATACCTCGGCATGTACGGTTGCGGTTATGCCGGAAGCGGATGAATTGGAAGAAATTAATATTAACAAAGCGGATTTACGTATCGATACGTTTCGCTCGTCGGGTGCGGGTGGTCAGCACGTTAACAAAACCGATTCAGCCATTCGTATCGTCCATATTCCAACGGGCTTGGTAGTGGAATGTCAAGATGAGCGCTCGCAACATAAAAATCGCGCGCGCGCATTGAGTGTATTAGCATCCAGATTAAATGCCATGCAAGAAGCAGCAGCACATAAATCTATAGCAGATGAACGTAAAAACTTAGTCGGCAGCGGCGATCGCTCTGAGCGCATTCGAACTTACAATTATTCGCAAGGTCGCGTTACGGATCACCGCATTAATTTAACGCTCTATTCTTTAGATGCAATTATGCAGGGTGATTTAGCGACAGTGATTCAACCGCTTGCGAATGAATATCAAGCGGATCAATTGGCGGCTATTGCGGATTAATGATCGGCGTGTTGCACCTAAGTTAATCCTTCCGTGACACGCCGCAAGTACATCCTTGTAGGCTCGACGTCGGCATCCATGCCTCCGACGGTCACGCAAGAATTACCTTAGGTGCAAGTTAAGTGATCGCACTTTTAGCAAGTTGGTTAATGATGTTATGACTGCACTCTCTATCTCCAACTGCCTCCAGCAATCTCCACAACTTACGATAGTGAGTGATACTCCGCGTCTTGATATTGAAATTATTCTTGCGCATGTCTTACAAAAAAACCGCACCTATCTCTTTACCTGGCCTGAAAAAGAACTAACCGAATTAGAATCAAAAATGTTTGCTGGATTATTTGCGCGTCGCTTAACGGGCGAGCCAGTTGCACATATTATTGGCGTACGGGAATTTTGGTCATTAGAATTAATGGTTAATAACTCCACATTAATTCCCCGGCCAGATACTGAATTGCTCGTGGAAACTGCGTTGAATTTATTTGCCGATGATGCTTCGCAACAAGCGCGTCGATTATTAGATTTAGGCACTGGCACTGGTGCAATTGTATTGGCGCTCGCGCACGAAAAAAAATCCTGGCAATGTCTGGGGGTTGATAAAGAGTTTGCAGCAGTTGAGTTGGCTGAAAAAAATCGCACGCAATTAAATTTATCGAATGTAAAAATTCAACAAAGTGACTGGTTTTCGACAATCATCGGTGAAGCAAACTTTGACATTATTATTAGTAACCCACCATACATAGATCCCGCTGATCCACACTTAGCCAAAGGTGATGTGCGTTTTGAGCCGCTCTCGGCATTAATTGCGGATAATAAAGGTTTGGCTGATTTGGAATTTATTATTACTCAGGCAAAAAAATATCTATTACAAAGCGGCTGGTTGTTGTTGGAACACGGCTACGATCAAACAAGTGCAGTGCGTGAATTATTTTCCGCTCATCAATATTGCGAAATTCAAACAATATGCGATTTGGGCGGTAATGATCGTGTGACTATTGGCAAAAAAAAATCTGGTGATAAAGATATTTCCGGAGGCCAAAAAAAATGAACGACCAACAACTCCTGCGCTACTCACGCCAAATAATGTTGCCTGATGTCGATATCGGAGGCCAGGAAAAATTACTGAATGCCAGTGTATTAATTGTGGGGCTCGGTGGATTGGGTTCACCCGTTGCTATGTATTTGGCGGCTGCCGGTGTTGGCCATTTAATTCTTGCAGATTTTGACACGGTTGACCTCAGCAATTTACAGCGGCAAATCGCTCATACCACGGCACGCATCGGGCACACTAAAGTTGAATCTGCGGTACTTGCATTGCGTGAATTAAATCCCGGTATAAAAATTACCTGCATCGCAACACAACTCGATGCAATAGCTTTAGCTGAGCAGGTTGTACATGTAAATGTTGTAGTGGATTGTTGCGATAATTTTGCTACACGTTTTGCTGTTAATGCTGCTTGCGTGAAACACAAAGTTCCTCTTGTTTCAGGTGCCGCTATTCGCTTGGAGGGCCAGGTTGCTGTGTTTGATGCACGTGATCCTAATAGCCCCTGTTATCGCTGTCTTTATGATGCGGACACAGAAGAAAATCTTAGTTGTGCTGCAAATGGCGTGTTGGCGCCACTTGTAGGTGTGATAGGCTCAGTGCAAGCGTTGGAAACGATAAAAATAATAGTAGGGTTTGGCACAAATCTAATGGGTCGCCTACAATTATTTGACGCGCGCCATAATCAATGGCGTGAATTAAAATTACCAAAAGATAAAAATTGCCCAGTTTGTGCTTGTTCCTAATGGTGTAATAAGCATTAGAAGGTTGTTTTGGCAAACGTCGTAAATATTAACTCATCAAAAGGAACTAACCATGTCGACAGAATTATACGATTTGTTGTTTGAAGGTGTTGTAGAAGGGCAAGATTCTGAACAAGTAAAAGCGGCATTTACACAATTATTTGGCGTGGCTTCAGAAAAAGTAGAGCGTATTTTTTCCTCAAAAAAAGCGGTATTAAAAACCCGTGTTGATGGGGTAATTGCGGAAAAATATATTGCGCGTTTGGCGAGTATTGGCGTTATCGTCAGCAAGCGTGCTATTGAGGCTGCATTGCCTACTACCGCAGAACTTTCTTTGGTGCCGATTGAGGCAAAGGTTGAGCAAAATAACTCAAGTGAAAGTGAGTTAGGTGTAGATAACTCAGGTACTGATAAGGCAACAGAGAAAAATTTTGTTGCTGCCCCTTCCGCTATGCATCAAACAGTGGCACCTGTTTATGGTGAAGATATTCGCCGAATTCCCTTTGAATTTAACGGTAAAGGTTTTGAATATTTCAAAATCTGGATTGTAAATATTCTCCTAAGCCTAATTACCTTAGGGATCTATTCTGCTTGGGCAAAGGTACGCAATAAACAATATTTTTATGGCAACACTTCGCTCGATAACATCAGTTTTGAATATACCGCCGAACCGTTAAAAATTCTTAAAGGACGTTTAATTGCTATAGCGTTTTTTATCGCGTACTCGTTTTTCTTGAAAACATCTCCCATGATTGGTGCGGCTATGGGGTTATTGTTATTTGTGTTAATGCCATGGATTATTGTTAATTCATTAAAATTTAATGCACGCCATTCCACTTATCGCAATATTAATTTTCGTTTTGTGGGCTCTGTTCGTGAGGCCATAAAATATTTTATTTTATGGCCAATGTTGGCTATTTTTACGCTAGGGATATTATTCCCCTTTGTCTGGAAAAAACAAACGAGCTATGTTACCAGTAATCATTTGTATGGTGCTACGTCTTTTACGTTTGATGTGAGTGTGAAGGAGTACTACAAAATGTTGTTAGTGCTGCTCGGTGTCAGTGTTATTGTTAGCGGGATAATCTTGTATTTTTTTGGTTCTGCATTAGCTGATTTTAAACCTGGTGGCGCTGCAAGCATTAGTAAAGCTATTCCGGCGATCATTGCTTATCTCGCATTTTATTTGGTCGCAATAGCCTATTTTGTGGTGACGAAGGCAAATATTCATTTTAATAATACGCAATTATATCTACACCATTTTAAGTCCAATTGGTCCACAGGTTCTTATGCACTACTTTTGATTACTAATACCCTAGGTATTTTATTCACTGTAGGCTTATTTATTCCTGTTGCTAGAATTAGAACTGCTGCCTACAAAGCAACGCACATGGCGTTTGTGGTAACCGGTGGTGTAGATAATTTTATTGCAGCGGAACAAGAGCAATCTAATTCGTTGGGCGAAGGCGTTCATGATATTTTTGATATTGATATTAGTTTGTAATGAGCGATATTTCCGTGATGACGGTAGTGCAAGGGCAATGGTTTGATGGCAAAACGTCGGCGCATGTACCTGCAGAATTGCAAGTGGATAGCGCGGGTAGCAGCTGCGTTATTTATCTTGCCGATAATACTTTGCTGCAAACGTGTAACTTTATTGATATTCGAGTTTCATCGCGTATTGGCAATACTCCGCGCTATTTGTATTTTAGTGAAGGTCAAAAATTTGAAACACAGGATAACGCGCAAATAGATGAGTTGTTAGAAAAACTTCGACCTTCTTTATGGAGCAGCTTGGCGCATCAGCTTGAGTCACATAGTTATTTTGTGTGTGTAACTTTGGTGATGGTGATCGGTTTGGGTTGGGCGAGCATGAAATATGGTTTGCCAGCTGCAAGTAAAATAATTGCGTACCGGCTACCGCAAGGCGTGATGAATGTAGCTTCCACAGAAACACTAGAGTTGCTCGATAAGACTCATTTAAAACCTACTAAGCTTGATCAGGAGGTGCAGGCGCGAGTGTTACAACATTTTGCACTCGCGCTCAAAGAAAATGCTCCTTTGCATGTACGTGTGGTTTTTCGTGACGGTGGAGAATTGGGCGCGAATGCTTTTGCGTTGCCAGATGGCACAATTATTTTTACTGATGAAATGGTTAACCTTGCGCAGGACGATAATGAATTACTGGCTGTGCTCGCGCACGAAATTGGCCATGTAAAATATCGTCACGGGCTGCGTTCTGCAATTCAAAGCACTTCCCTGGGTTTTATAGTTTCTATGTTAACTGGTGATCTGTCGGCTGTATCTGGTGCGTTAACTACACTACCTGTTATTTTAACAACGCTGTCTTATTCGCGTGATTTTGAGCGTGAAGCAGATCAAAATTCATTAGAATATTTGGATGCTCACAAAATAGCGCGCCATGTGTTTGTGGATTTAATGGCGCGTGTTACTTACGAAGCACATTGTGATTTGTTATTGCTGGTAGAACAGCATGCTCTTGACAAAGTAAAAAAAGATGGAAAAGAAACAAAAAAATCTGCTGAGGTAACTTCTGCTGAAACCACTATTGATTCCACTGCAGAAAAAACGGAAATTACGGAAAGCCCAATGAATAAAACGCCTCTTACTGAAGCACCCCTTACTGAAGAACAAATGGCTGTGAGAAAAATGCAATGCGATAAATTAATTGCCGAGCATAAATCTGATAAGCAAGTTTTTACGGATTACTTCTCAACTCATCCGGCGACAGAGGAAAGGCTACAAAAATTTCGATAGTCTGGATCAGATTGCAATCTAAGCAATCTCATCCAAATCTAAACAGTTTCATCCAAGCTTATGAAGTTTTAATTAAAAAATTGTTTCTTCAGCTCTGCATGTTGCTCGGCTTTTAATCGTGGGCCAAATTGGGATACTACTTTACTTGCCGCCAAGCTCGCAAATTCTCCTGCGCTTTTGTAGTCCAGTTTCTGCGTAATGGCATATAAAAATGCTCCGGCAAACATATCGCCTGCGCCATTGGTATCTATTGCTTTAACTTTATGCGCCGCGACTTGAATCAATTCTTTACCATCAAAAATTAATGCGCCTTCGCTGCCGCAAGTGATTGCAAATTGTTTACTGAGTTTTTTTAAGGCTTCAGCGGCATCGGTTATATTTTCAGTTTGAGTAAAACTGATCGCTTCATCGCGATTACAAAATAATAAATCTACGCTATCGCCAATCATTTCAATGAGTCCATCGCGAAAAAATTGTACCATTGCAGGATCAGATAAGCTTATAGCGGTGCGAATATTGTTAGCTTCTGCGTGTTGGCGTAAGGCAATGGCAGCGGCGCGACCCGTAGGTGACGTTACTAAATAACCTTCGATGTAAACGTATTCTGATTGCGCAATTGCCGTTACATCTAACTCATCAACAGACAGTGTTGCACTGATGCCTAAAAATGTATTCATGGTGCGTTCAGCGTCAGGTGTAATCATAACCAGACATTTTCCGGTTATACCTGCGGGCGGGGAAATGTGCCGAGGATAATGCACCCCGGCTGCTTTGAGGTCGTTAATATAAAATTGCCCGTTGTCATCTTTTGCAACTTTGCAGGAATACACGTTGTTGCAACCAAAATAACTGGCGGCGATGATGGTGTTTGCCGCTGAGCCGCCGCTGGCTTTGCGCGAGGCAACGAGATGATTGGCAAGGTGGCTAATTAATTCGTGTTGGCGTACTTCATCGACTAACGTCATTACGCCTTTATCAACCTTCATGGCACTGAGATCAGCGTCGCTAAGAGTAATTTCGGTATCGACTAGGGCGGCACCGATGCCGTAAATATGGTATTGCTTGTTCATACTGTAGCCTTATTGAAGTGTCAGAATGGTTGATTGAATGTTTTTTAGTGCGCGCATTATGCTAAAAAAGTTTGACTCGATAAAGATATATCGAATAGGTAGAATGAGCGCGATTTTCTACCCTTGTATTTTCCGTTTCATCCATATCATTAATATTACAGAAGAGCCCGTGAATGACTAAACGTCGTTTTCTTAGCCGCGCTAAAAAACCATCTGCTACTGGTAGTAGTTGGTTTCAATTTATTAATTGGAAGCTTGTCAGTCTGTGGTTGCTAGTTGCCTTTTTAATTGGCTGCTTGATTTTAGGTGTGTGGGCAATTTATTTGGATAAAGTGGTGCGCGAAAAATTTGATGGCAAAAAGTGGGCATTACCTGCACGGGTGTATTCGCGACCATTGGAGCTGTATGAAGGTTTACCCATAACCCCTTCCTTGTATGAGCAAGAAATGGAAGCTCTGGGGTATCGCACGCCAGCAGCTGCGAGTTCTGGGCTTACGGCTTCCGGGCAAATGATGCGCCATGCAGCCAGCGCTACAGAAGTTAGTTACACCGTGTTTACACGTGGTTTTGAATTTTGGGATAAACACGAAGAGGCACAAAAATACACGTTGCGTATTGATGCTGGGAAAGTTGCTTCGCTGGTTGATGCAAAAGGTGTTGCATTACCCCTTGTGCGTATGGAACCAGAAGAAATTGGCGGCATTTATCCTAATACTGTTGAAGATCGTTTGTTGGTAAAATTAAATGGGTTGCCACCACTACTCGGCGAAACATTGTTGGCCGTAGAAGATAAACATTTTCTTGAGCATCACGGCGTTTCGCCCGAAGCAATATTGCGCGCTATGTGGGTAAATTTACGCGAAGGCGATGTAGTGCAAGGCGGTAGTACACTTACGCAACAGTTGGTGAAAAATTTTTATCTCACACAAAAACAAAGCCTCTCGCGCAAAATTCCCGAAGCGATTATGTCGCTGTTGCTGGAGTTGCATTATAGTAAATCGCAAATTTTAGAAACTTATATTAATGAAGTGTATTTGGGGCAAAGTGGTTCACGTGAAATTCATGGTTTTGCATTAGCTTCCCAGCATTATTTTCGTAAACCTTTAATTGAATTAAATACTCAAGAAGTTGCGTTATTGGTTGGTTTGGTGAAGGGCGCGTCTTACTACAATCCGTGGCGCAAACCAGAGCGTGCTAAAGAGCGCCGCAATGTGGTTTTGTCGGTAATGCAAATAGAAGGTTTAATTGATGAAAAGCAGATGCATACAGCTCAAGCGTCGCCATTGGGATTGGCAGCTGAAACAGATGAAAGTTTGGTAAATTATCCAGCATTTGTGGATTTGGTGAAGCGACAATTAAAACAAGATTATCAAGAAAGTGATTTACGCAGTGAGGGCTTGCGTATTTTTACTACGCTTGCCCCTATGGTTCAGCGGCAAGCAGAAAAATCAGTGCTGGCGCGTGTAGCACAGCTAGAAAAGCAATACAAAATAAAAGATTTGCAGGCGAGCATGGTGGTGACTTCGGTGGGGAGCGGTGAAATACTCGCGCTCATCGGCGATAAGAACCCGCGTTATACCGGGTTTAATCGCGCACTTGATGCACATCGCCAAATTGGTTCGTTGATAAAACCTTTTGTGTATTTAACGGCACTTGAACAGCCGCAAACTTATCAATTAGGCATGCCTTTAAGCGATGATCCGGTTAGTATCAAAAGTGGCGATGGAAAAATCTGGGAGCCAAAAAATGCGGAAAATATCAGTCATGGCACTGTCCCTCTGTATCAAGCACTCGCTCATTCTTATAATCAAGCTACCGCGCGTTTAGGTATGCTGCTCACCTTAAAAGCTGTTGCAAAAACGATAAAAGCAGCAGGTTATAATGGTGATGTTCCACTTATACCCGCGATGTTAATTGGGGCAGTCGATATGTCACCGATTGAAGTGGCGGGTATGTATCATACGCTCGCGGCGGAAGGCGTTTATACACCACTGCATGTTATTCGCGAGGTATTGAACGCAGAAGGTCAGCCGTTAAAACGTTATTCGCTTGAGTTGGATCAACGCTTTACGGTGCAGGGTACTTTTGAATTGCAGTACGCATTACAAGCTGTTTTGCGTGAAGGTACTGGGCGTAGTGTGTACAATTCCTTTCCCGAATCGTTACCGCTTGCGGGAAAAACTGGTACTACCAACGATCAGCGCGATAGTTGGTTTGCCGGTTTTAGCGGTGAACATTTAGCAGTGGTGTGGGTTGGCCGCGACGACAACTCGCAAACACCTCTGACTGGTGCTGGTGGCGCATTACAAGTGTGGGCGGATTTGATGCGACAAATACCAACGCAAGGTGTTAATCAGCAAGCGCCCGAAGGCATGAGTTTTGAGTGGGTAGATTCGCATACTGGTTTATTAAGTGCAGAGCAATGTGAAGGTGCACTTTGGCTACCAATGCGTGATGAACAAAAACCAAAAGATTCGGCGGAGTGTAAAATAAAAGAAATAACAGAAGAGCATTGGTGGAAGAAAATTTTCCTTAGATAGTTATATTTTTCTTAGATGGTTATATTTTTCATTAAAGTTCCATGAGTTTTTTTAAAAGTGGTATGAAGTTCTATAAGTTCTATTTTTAACAGGATGCATCGTGAAAAGAAATTTCAGTGTTATTTTTTTATTAAGTATTGTTGCTCAATTGGGTGGTTGTGGTTCGAATGTAAAACCTCAGCCATCAGCTCCTGTTGTAGACAGTGTTATCCCCATAGAGCCATCTATAGTTACTACTCCTGAAGTTTCTAGCGCTCCTATAGTGCTGGCGCCAGTTACACCACAAATACAAACGCCAGCTCCGTCGCCTGCCAGTAATGCGATCGCGAGTTTAGCGGTACAGGCTCGTGCACAATACCAAGCCAAAAATTATCAAGCGGCGATTGCCATTGCTGAGCGAGGTTTGCGAATTGATCGCCGTGCGCCGGAATTGTATTTGTTGTTGGCGCAAAGCTATTTCCAGTTGGCTAATACCCCACTTGCACTGCAATTTGTGCAACAGGGCATTCGTTATGCACAAGCAGGTTCAGAAGTTGCACAAGGCTTATTAAAAATTAAAGATGCTTTACCCCATTAAATTGGGGTAAATGTAATTATGCTTTTGTCTGCTCTTCTTTAGTGGTTTTACTGGTATTAAATATCATTAAAATAACGCCTGCCATTATCGCTACATCGGCGACATTAAAAATTCCTGTGTGTAACCAGCCAATCCCCATATACATAAAATCAACGACGCCGCCGTTATTGGTTATTCGATCAAAAAGATTACTGAACCCGCCGCTGATGATTAATGCACAAGCTATAAGTTGTAAGTTACTCATGGTTTTTTGTTGCAGCATGTAAATACAAAAACCGATTAAAAAAAATCCTACTAAAGTACTAAAAATAAAATTACGTACATTATCTGGTAGGTTACTTCCTAACCCTAAAAAGGCGCCGTGGTTAATAGAGTAAATTAAGCGGCAACTTTTACCTAGGAATAGCAACGGTTCGCTTGTCATTAGATATAGGGTAGCGAGGTATTTAGTGAATTGATCAAGAGCAATGGATACCAGCGTGATAGATCCCATTAATATAAATTTACGCATTGCTAGAATTTTCCTGTGATGGCGATAAGTAATCCGGCTGCTATTAATATTAAGCCAGAGAGTGTATTAAATAAATTTTGATGCTTGGGAGTTTTTAACCAAGCCATAATAATATTTCCGGATATGGCGTAGGCTAACATCCATACGAAATCAGTCACTAAGAAAACAATCGTCAGCAAGCCAAATTGCGGTATGAGTGGTTGGTTGTAAGCAATAAATTGCGGAAACAGCGCGCCAAAATAAATTAAACCTTTTGGGTTACTGATGGCGATAAGAAAAGAGTTTAACAACAAGGAGTGACGGCTATTAGTGGTGGTACTGTTTTCCATTTTGATAAATGTTACGGGTTGACGAATCAGCTGTATGCCTAGGTACACTAAATAGGCCGAACCCAGCCACTTAAGTGAGTTAAACAGAATGTCACTGTTGCTAACAATGAACCCCAGGCCTAAAGCGGATAGCGCGACCAGACACAAATTCCCCAGGCTTGCACCTAACATTCCTTCAAGCGCTTTGGTTACACCGAAACGCCCGCCATTACTCATACACGACAGCATGACCGGGCCAGGGCTAGCAGAAACGATAAACGTGATGGAAAGAAATAGCGTGAAGTTGGGTATTGGCATGCGGGCTCACCTAAACAGGTGGCTATCTTATCTGAGGCAATAGGTTTAGGGCTATACGATTTATTTGCATTAATTTAAGGATGTTGGTGTTAAGTGCTGTAAATGGAAATTCTCTCCTATACTCAATGCATTGTTAATGTCATTAAGAGGTGAGGTATGGTTACAAAAAACATTGCTAATGTTGTCAATATTCTTGAAGAGTTATTAGCCGGGCTTGATCAGGCTTACTGGGAGGCCACTAGCGTTGACCGAAAAGATTTTTTTTACGACATCATAAGTGCGCTGCACTTGGAATTGTCAGAGCTCAATAAACTGAGTGTGCAAGATCACGATTTAGAATACGAACCGATTACTAAAGAATTCCGTTTTGCGCGAACCAAGTTAAGTAGATTGCGTAGGCAGCTTGAAGAGTATGTTGTGCGTTCTACCACCTCAATGAGATTGGAGATTTTAATTCATGACGTAGTGGCTTTGCCTGCGCTTTGAATAACGTACTAAATTGTAATCTATATAACCTTTCACTATGAACTGATCAATTTTATCACCAATCAATTTAAAAAAAAGTATAACGGCACTGGCTAATCTGTGTTTAGCGTCAATACTTAAGATACAGATGGGGGCTTTTGTTTACATGACGATTGTTAAGTGGAAATGAAAGTGTTCTCCTGGTTGGAACTCCTCTTTGTTTGATTGTTCTCTAGTATGGTCTTGCCGGTGTTGTTACTAACACCGGCTTTTTTTTGCCTATAATTTGGTAGAGGGATAAATATAGCGGGATAAATACAGATACATCTCTAACTGAAACTATTTTCTTCGCCAGGAAAAATACCGGCTTTTACATCACTTACATATTTTTGCATGGCGCCAGGAATATCATTGGCTTCAAGTAAAAAGTTTTTCGAAAATGTTGGCGGCTGTTCTGTTAAGCCAAGAATATCGTTGATAACCAATACTTGTGCATCAGTATTTTTTCCTGCACCTATACCAATGGTAGGTATGTAAATAGCCGTAGTAATTTGTGCAGCGAGTGCGGCTGGGATGCATTCTAGTACGATTAGATCTGCACCGGCATTGGCGAGCAATTTTGCGTCGGCGAGGATTTTTTCCGCGTTTGCCTGGTCGCGCCCTTGTACGCGGTAACCTCCCAATTTATTAACTGACTGCGGTGTTAACCCCAGATGAGCACATACAGGTATTCCTCGCTCCGACAGCATGTGTACGGTCTCGGCGAGCCATTCGCCGCCCTCGAGTTTTACCATCTGCGCCCCTGCTTGCATGATGCGCGCGGCATTGTGTAGCGCATCGTTGGGAGTTGCGTAGGTCATAAAGGGTAGGTCGCCAATAATCAATGATTTTTTATTGCCGCGTGCCACTGCCTCTACGTGATAAATCATGTGTTCCATAGTGACTGGAATAGTGCTGTCGTAACCTAATACTGTCATCCCTAGCGAATCACCTACTAATACTACTTCTACACCGCAACGCTGCGCCATGGCCGCCATGTGCGCATCGTAGAGGGCAATCACTACAAATTTTTCGCCATTACTTTTTAATTTGTGCAGCGTTTTGACGGTGACTTGTTTGGTGAGGGTACTGTTTGTTGTCGATGTGCTATTGAGTGTGTTGTAGGGCATTGGATACTCACAATGATTACTGAATGTAACGAGATGTTGAGTTGATGTTTAGAGCATAGGTATAGGGTTGTAATAGTGTCTGCCACTTTTAATCGTCAAAATATATTCTACTAATTGTTTAAAATGATCGCGGTTATTCGCGAGGTTTAAATCTTTAGCGTTCACGATTAGTAGTGGTGCGCCATCGTAGTAATGAAAAAATTCGGTATAAGCGTCATTCAGTGCTTTTAAATAATCAATACTAATATTTTGCTCGCTCGCTATCCCTCGTTGACGAATACGGTCGGCGAGTACATTTAACGGGGCTTGCAAATAAATTACTAAATCAGGGCGTGGGGCGTCAATTAATAATTTAGTGTATACCTGACGGTAAATATTCAATTCATCGTCATCAAGTGTGACACGCGCAAATAGCTGATCTTTTTCGATGAGAAAATCTGCAACGCGCACAGGTTCAAAAATATCTGCTTGCCTTAGGCTTTGTAGTTGATTAGCTCGTTGAAACAAAAAGAACAATTGAGTAGGCAATGCGGTGGACTTTGGATCTTGATAAAAACGTGCAAGAAAGGGATTTTCTTGTGGCTGTTCAAGGAGAACATCGTAATTGAACAGGCTGGCGATATTGCGTGCGAGAGTGGTTTTCCCGACGCCAATACAACCTTCTACAGCAATGTAACGTGGTAATTTTACGTTCTGTAGGTCGAGTGACAAATCTTCAAACATTGCGCTCACACGAGGCTCCTTCATTTTTTAAACGCTCCAACCCATCGTGGGAGCTGTTAGCGAGTAATTCAGACAATGGTGTTCCACAGGGCAATATCAGATTGGGTGTGATATCGGCTAAAGGGTAGAGCACAAAATTTCGTTGAGCCATGAAAGGGTGCGGAACCTGTAAGCGCTTGTTCGTAATGATTTGATTATCGAGTAGCAGTATATCCAAATCCAGCGTGCGTGGCCCCCAGTGTTCAATCCGTACTCGCTGATGCATTTGTTCTATGGCTTGTAACTCATCCAGCAACTGAAGTGGCGTTAACTCAGTGTTTATTAATGTCACAGCATTAATGTAGTCGGGTTGGTCTCCTGGGCCTACCGCACGGCTGCTATACCGTGCTGAACAAGCGATCAATTGGCTAAGTGGTAGCTTTGCAAGCTCATCAAGGGCGCGCGTGATATGAGCACCTGGATTGTCGAGGTTACTGCCAAGGCCAATGTAGGCATGAGTCATACTATTCAGTTTTACTAATGCTATCGGATTTAGGTTTGCGTGGACCCCGGCGGCGAGGCTTGCTGCTAGAGTTTTGCTTGCCCAGGTTTTCTACCATTTTTTCACGTTCGTCATCGTTAGCTTTTTGGAAGGCTGTCCACCAGCTACCCAAGCCGTGTAAGTCCTCGCCAGAGTCTTCGCGCATCAATAGAAAATCATAAGCGGCGCGGAAGCGTGCGTGGTCGAGTAACCGCAATGCGCGCAAACCCTGGCGGCTGGGTAGGCGATGTTGTAAATCCCAAATTTCACG
>JANYIO010000300.1 GCA_025362015.1 Gammaproteobacteria bacterium
ACAAACCTAAAAATTAATGGGTTTCTGAGTGCTAGGCCACCACCATCATGTGTAATATTATTACCTTCAAGAAGAATCAACTTCGGTACTTTTGAAGATAAAACATCCAATGCTCTTTGTTGTTGTACCGTAGAAGCCATATTATAAGGAGCGCTTATGGGAATAACAGGTACATAGTCGGTATAAAAATATTGAGCATTTCGGCTAGTTAAATCCAGGTAAGTATCTTCCTTGGATAAATATTTAGTAAGAATAACTTTGAGCTTGGATAGTCTCTCCAAATGGGTCGGGTCTACCGAAGCCTTACCAATATTATCTAGACCAAACGCCTTTCCATCAATTAACGGAGGACTGGCAATTTTTGCCGATGTTACCGCAGCAATATGGGTATATGACAAAGACTTATAACTAGAACTTAATGCAGGATATGTAGCTGGAGTGAGAGTTAATGCAGCACCTATAAAAGCAATACAAAGTAACAATAGACGATTAGAAAGTATACTTAGCAACGGCCGCAGAATTAAAGGAATCAGAATACACCACATGAAAATAGCCGCTAAGCCAGGTCGAGATAAAGCTCCTGGGTCTATTCGTCCCATGGTGTAGGGAATTAATAAAAAAGAAAAAATTAATACAGCACAGGCCGTAGCGACGATAAAAGTAAACCTACGATGCTTTTGAACTTCACTAAAAATAATAAAAAGGGAAATTATAGGACCTACAATCCATGACATGCGTGCCATTTCAAAAACAAGTCCAGATTGCGCAGCTCCGTTCCAACTTAAAGACCAAGTTATTCCATAAGCCATTTCATTGGCCGCACCATTCTCAAGAATATAACGGAAAATTCCCCGCAGCATACTAATCAATGGAGTAAAAAAAAATATTAAAAAAAATCCGCAACAAATAAAGATAGTTAGGTTTAATTTAAAAAATTCATTTCTCATATCTGAATAAAAAATTTTCAAACTTAAAGATATAAAAAGTGGGGCGGAGGCCAGGACAAGCATTATACCTTGGGTCGGGGTACCTAGAACTACTATGGGCGCAGTAATTATCCAAGCCAAAATCCATCTAGGGGGATTATCTTTAAGGGATGAAAAAAACCACAAACAAAAAAATGGAACGAGGAAAGGCCATGTTAATCGCCCCCCCAAAAATAAAACGCAAACAAACGCCAAAGTTAAACTGTTGGTGCTTCGATATAAACAATAAAAAGCCATCACAGAAAGCAATGCGTAAGTTAAGCGCCCTGCCTCATCAAGTGATCCTGCCTTACCATCGATGAATAGATTTGAAATTAATGCAGTTAAATCGTCATCTACAAAACCATGGGGAGGTATAAAATCTACATAAGGTATTGCGCCATGCAGATATGAAAAAAAGCCTAATAAATGCTCTCCATAATGATAATCATCTGGCGATATATGAGGTGGGATAGTAATACCAAATTTAACCGCAATTAATAGGGCAACAATTGCAACAGGAGAGACAATGTGAGAAATATTAATATGGGTACTATTATTGTATTGATTATAACGCTTTACTACATCTTGCAACCCCCAAAGAATCAACGCAATCAATACACCTAAAAAGATAGCAGTTGTGGGGTATTGGAATATTTCACCGGTTGATGTTTCTATTTTTGCAGGATAAAGCACGAAAAAAAATGAAACTAAAAATAGTTGCGAGATAAAAAGAAGCTTACTCAAAAAATTTTCAGAAGCCTCAATTTCAGAAAAAATAAAAACTGAGAAAGTAAAAATACCAAAAGTAACCAGTACATAACTACACTTTAAAACCAATAAAATGTTTTCGTTTATAACTGACAACAGATTTATAGGTGCCAACCGCCCAAAAACCAAAACGACTTCTAAAGGGATAAGTGCAAAAGTCATTATCGAAAATAAATATAATCCAACATTAATAGGATCAATCACAACTCTTCTTTTATAGGCGGCTAAACTTGCAGCAATGATATTGACAAGGATTCCAACTACGGAAATAGTAAGCATCTGCTTGTCAAAATTTTTACCAAGAAGCAATCCACCTACCGCAGCTACTGCGGGAAGGCACCATAACAACAGTTGGTCAACAAATTTTCCAGAAATTTCTTTATCAAAAA
>JANYIO010000303.1 GCA_025362015.1 Gammaproteobacteria bacterium
TTTCCTGCTCCCGGCACACCTGTAACAAAACAGATAGTTTTTTGTCGTTGAACTCTGGCTTGATGAATAATTTCATTTAACCGCTGAGATGTTTCCGCGAGATTAATTTTATCAGCACCAGAATGTGAAATATCTGCAACATCGTGATTTGCATAAAGTGCTTGCGCCGCTTCAATAATAGTTGGTGTTGGTTTGTATTGTGCTACTAACCAAACTTCAGAATTGAGTGGTTGCTGTTGAGGGAAATTTGAAATGCAGGCTTTAATAGTCTTGGCTATGTTATTTTTATTTGCTTTTAATGTTGACGTGACACCAAACTCACTTGTATCAAGTGTTAAAAACAATTCTGGCGCTTCAGTAGAAATTAATATCGGTATTATTAAGCGATTATGGCTAGCTTCATGAAAACAACTTAAATCAAGCGCATAACTTTGTGTCTGTCTAAGATCATGAGCTCTATATTGATGTTCGCCAGATTTAAATTCTAGAACGAAAATTATTCCGTTAAGAATTAGAATCACATCAGCACGCCTACCCATTCGCGGAATTAATAATTCAAAACAGATATGACCATTGTCAAAATTTTGAAGTTGCTGGCGTAAAATTTCTATTTGAGCTTGCCATGCACCCGTTTGTTGATATACCAAATCTTGTGGATGATTTTTTGTTAATGTACCAATAATCGCTTCTGAGGATGTATGCAAAAAATCAGTTAATGATGCGGAGTAGTATGCGCGATTAGACACTCTCTACCTCACTAAATTGTAATAGCTCGGCAGGTTCAACACCCAGTGCTTCAGCGATTCGTGCAATATTGATAAGACTAACATTGCGCATACCCCTTTCTATGCCGCTAATGTAAGTTCTATCTAGCTCAGCAAGTAACCCTAACTGCTCCTGACTAATCCCTTGCTCTAATCGAATTTCTTTAACTCGATGTCCAAATGACTTAAGAATTGACCTATCCATGCTATTTCTCTGTGGATTTAATAGGTCCAATGGTGTATCTATAGTGACTTATGAGTCTACGGACTATAAGTCACATATATTTATGGTATGTCTATTTTTTGAGGATGGTGAGTAATGCAACGTGAAGATTTTGTTGTTCTAATAAATGACATTTTGCAAAAAAATATTCCCTTACGTTATCAGATACAGGTTACAGCACAGCTGAATGGTTAGAGCGGTTTGGGGACATGCCTGCAGAAGAGGCTGTACGGTGCTATGCAGAAAAATATGATTTGGTTAGTGCTTCTGAATTATCTTTCTCTGGATTGGATAAATCATCAGAATCACAAATGCGCTAAAGCCCTTTAGTTAAATACAAAGTTGATTTCTATGCCATTTAACCAACCTTTACTTTCTATAAAACGTTACACGCATTACCCTTGTACTATTGTCACTATCCGTAAAGGAACAAACTATGCGCAACCTCCATCATAAAAAATCTATTGGCGCCTTTCTAACCAGCTCCCTGTTGATATTTGTATTTTGCCTACCCGCAAACGCTCACGAATTTAAAACTTACAAAAATGTTCTGTGGTCTTCGCCTAAAAATATTCCGCTGACCGTGGATATTTATGTACCTGAAACGGGTAAAAAAAGTTACCCGGTGTTGGTGATTTATCACGGTGGTGGTTGGTTGATTAATAATAATTCGATCATGCATTCAATGCCTGAACACATTAGTAAAAATTAATCATAACGTAATTATTAACCTTTAAATCTATAGCAAATCTACTTCAGTTAATAACGTGTAAACCCATCATCATCCGTAGCCATCAACTGCATCAACTTAGAATGCACAAACAATTTCTCTTTGCCTGCCGGCACCTCAATCAACACGCCAATATCCACTAATTTTTTTAAGTATCCCGAGGCAGTTTGGCGTTGGGCGATATTAGCATCAACCAGCGTTTGTATGCGGCAATAAGGTTGTTCAAAAATTTTATCCACTAATTCGCGGCTGTAAATTTTGGGTAATTGTTGGCGAATGTAATTAGCAGTGTGTTCGTTGAGTTCACGCACAGCGTTGATTTTACGGGTTGTCCAGTTCGCGGTTTCGGCAACGGCGGTGAGCATATAGATAACCCAACCTTGCCAGTTTTGTTCTTTGGTTACGGCACGCAGCAAACGATAGTAATCATTTTTGTGGCGCAATATGTAATAGCTGAGGTAGAGAATGGGTAGCGTTAATAAACCGCGCTCGATTAAAAATAAACTGTTTAGTATGCGCCCGGTGCGGCCATTGCCATCCAGAAAGGGATGAATCGCTTCAAATTGGTAGTGGCATACGGCCATGCGGATTAGTGGGTCAAGATCATCATCGGCGGTTAAATAGCGCTCCCAATTGGTGAGTAAATCGCGAATGAGTTGCTCACCTACTGGCGGCGTGTAAATGGTTTCGCCAGTTGCGGTGTTCATGATGCTGGTGCCGGGAATTTTGCGAATGTCCATCGCCATGCCTTTGATGGTGGAGCAAACTGTTACGGCTGTTGAGGTGTTGAGTGGGCGACTTTTGAGCGAGGTAAACCCTTGTGAAAGAGCCGTACGATAGCGCAGCGCTTCTTTAGTTGCCGGGTCGGCCTGGGATTCTTCACCGTCTTGCGCGTATTGGAAAAGGCGATCACTCGTGGTAACTATGTTTTCAATTTCCGAGCTGTCTTTCGCTTCCAGCAACGGCAGCATGTTAATTAACAGACCCTGGTTGGGCAGCAATGCACCTGCTTGTTTGAGCTCAGCAAGGGCGACACGGGCAGTAATGCAAGCTTTTAGTATTGCTGTGATTTCCAAAACTGCGCTGGGCGGCAGCTTGGGTAAGTTGTTGTAAGGCTGCTCGGGGTTAAAGCTCAATTCGATAGCGGTCATCTGGAACTGCTCATGTTTAAAAAATACGAAAATTTCGACATGAGGAGAGAATATGTCGATAGCGTAAACATGTCCAGTACATCATGTTGATAAAAGTCGATTATTTCGACATGAGAGTTGGCTCATGTCGATTGGGTTTACATGTTTAAGGGCAATGTCATAATCCCCCAATATGGTCTGGATCGATCTACTAAGGACTTTATCCGTTACCGACTCTCAATACTTTGCACTACCCCATCCCAACAGTTATTCTCATTGCTTTCAGATTATTAACCCTTTGCAAGAAGAAAACATTATGCACAACCTCCATCATAAAAAATCTATTGGCGCCTTTTTCTTCGGCGCCTTGTTTGTATTTTGCTTATCCGCAAACGCTCACGAATTTAAAGTTCACAAAGATATCACCTGGGCTTCGCCTAAAAATATTCCGCTGACAGTAGATGTTTATGTACCTGCAACGGGTAAAAAAAGTTATCCGGTGTTGGTGATTTATCACGGTGGTGGTTGGCTGATTAATAATAATTCGATCATGAATTCTATGTCGGAATACATTGCTTCGCATGGCGATGTCATTGTTGCGAATATGAATTATCGATTACTGACAGCTAACAATAATACGACAACATTGAACGAGATAGTTGAAGATGCTTTTGGCGGAGTGCTGTGGGTAAAAGATAAGATCGCGCAATACGGTGGTGACCCGAAGCGTGTTGCAGTCACTGGTGATAGTGCAGGTGGTCATCTCGCTGCGATGGTTTTGTTGGCTGGTCGCAAATTGGAGAGCGATGGTTTTGGTGGTAAGACGTTGGGGTTTAATCCTACCTATTTACCTGCAGGCAAAACTGCTGAACAGGTTGCTGCAGAAGATGGATTAAAAGTACAGGGGGCGGTGATTAGCTACGGCGCTTTTGATATCTATGACAGGGCAAAAAATAATGCCGAAAGCCCAACAAATATTTTTTGGAAATTGGGGAAAGCTGAGGCGCGCGGTTGGTTTGGTAATGGGATTAATGTGCAAGATAATCCCGATTATTACAAGACAGTTTCGCCTATCTATAATATTCCCAGAGCTAGATTTCACAGATTACCGCCGCAGTTTGTTCACGTTGGCAGCAGAGATACTACGACCCCTCCCACCGAGGCAAAACACTACGTCGAGCAATTGAAAAAAGCAGGACAGCCCGTGGAATATAAAGTGTATGCAGGAAGAAACCATGCATTTTTAGATAACGCATGTAATGAATATCTTGGTGTATGTTTTGACAGAGACGCGCCAGAAGCGCTTGATGATATTCTTGTGTTTTTGCAAAAAGCGCTTAAATAAATTGGTAGGGATTAATCAGGGCGTGATATTTATCGCAGCACGCCCACCGTGTAGCGCATGTAATCCCATAAGCTGCGGTTTTTTATTTCCATGCCGATGTAACGGCGAACTTCCGCGCGGGATTTATCATCAAGGTCAATAAATTGCACACCGAATGAGTCGTTTATTACGTGCTTGATTTTGCCCTTTACACTAATTTGTTTATTAATCGGATTGGGTAAACACACTATTAATGAAACTGGCAAACCAGTTTGGCATCCTTCAAAGCGATGAGGAACTACAATGCGAATCCCGCCTTCGCTAATATCCACTGCTTTAACGACTTCGATAAAACCATTGCCGTTAATGTCAACACGAACTGGCGCACCCCGCTCAGGAGACACGCGAAAATATTCACGCTTGTCTTTGTCTTCTACTCTGATGATTTCTCTGCTGTTCATTGTATCCCCGTTTTGAATGAACCCAACGTTGAGAAGGCTTGTAAGAGTATAGATACGGATTGTATAAGTTGTCGCCAAAAATCACATTATTGAAAGACCGTTATTATCAGTGTTGCCAATTTCTAATATATAAATGTTTACGACATGTTAATTCGACGTAGATACGCACGAAGTTTCTACCTGGTTACTCAATTAAAATGATGGATATATTCATCATTTATAACCAAATTCGTGTTTTTGATGGATATATCCATCTTTTACTTTTATGAAATTATTGTGAGGAATTGTCAGAAATAGTACTGGTTGATTGCAACAATACAAATAATAAAGCCACGATCGGAATATTTTTAGTGAGTGGCCCGAAGGGATGCAACCAAAACGAAGCATCGATGATGGTTAATAAAATCGTATAGCTTACAATCACGATTATTTGCGATGTGTAACACAATTTCATTTTAGAATTGGTTAACAGCCAAATACCGATGAATGCATCCAACAAACTGCCTACATCAATACATACATCCGCAACCATCCCGACGATATGTTGCTGCGCTAATACTTCATAGCCCGTTGCACGCCCCCACCAAAAAGATGTTATTG
>JANYIO010000311.1 GCA_025362015.1 Gammaproteobacteria bacterium
CGCAACGCACTCCAACTGCACAGGAAATTGAAGATTTATTATTTGCCTGGAAAGTTGCCAAGTTTGTAAAATCAAATGCAATTGTCTATGCCAAAAACTCACAAACTATTGGCGTAGGTGCGGGCCAAATGAGCCGCGTAAATTCAGCGCGTATCGCTGCGATAAAAGCAGAACATGCAGGTTTACAAGTTGTCGGCTCAGTCATGGCTTCTGATGCATTTTTCCCCTTCCGTGATGGTTTAGACAATGCTGGCAAAGTAGGCATTACTGCAGTAATTCAACCCGGCGGATCAATGCGTGATGAAGAAGTTATTGCTGCAGCCAATGAACATGGTATTGCGATGGTGTTCACCGGTATGCGTCACTTTCGCCATTAAAAACTATTGTTGCTAAAAACAGTCACCATTAAAAGTTTTCATCAATCGTTTGTGTGGGATGTATTATGAATATATTAGTTATCGGCAGCGGCGGTCGCGAACATGCACTTGCCTGGAAAGCGGCACAAAGTAGCCAGGTTAAAAAAGTTTTTGTTGCACCCGGTAATGCAGGCACGGCACTTGAAGCTAAAATTGAAAATATTGCGATTGATATTTTAGATTTTACCAAGCTTGCAGAATTTGTGCAAAACAATGGTGTGGAATTAACGATTGTGGGCCCCGAAGTTCCTCTGGTCGCAGGCGTGGTCGATTATTTTAACGAACGCAATTTACCCTGCTTTGGCCCGACTAAAGGCGCAGCACAATTAGAAGGATCAAAAGCTTTCACAAAAGATTTTTTGGCCCGCCATAAAATCCCCACTGCAGATTATCAAAACTTCACTGACGTAGAACCTGCTCTCACTTACTTGCGCGCAAAAGGCGCACCTATTGTGATAAAAGCGGATGGCCTTGCGGCCGGCAAAGGTGTAATCGTTGCAGAAACTTTACAACAAGGTGAAGACGCTGTGCGCGATATGCTTTCAGGTAATGCGTTTGGTGAAGCCGGTTGTCGCGTGGTGATTGAAGAATTTTTAGCAGGTGAAGAAGCCAGCTTTATTGTCATGGTCGATGGCAAAAATATTCTGCCCATGGCCACTAGTCAGGATCACAAACGCGTTGGCGATGGTGACACTGGCCCCAACACAGGTGGCATGGGCGCCTACTCACCGGCTCCAGTGGTAACACCAGAAATTCATGATCGTGTTATGCGCGATATTATTCGCCCCACAGTAGATGGCATGGCCGCTGAAGGTAATACCTACACCGGTTTTTTATACGCGGGCTTAATGATTAACAACGCTGGCGTGCCGAAAATCATTGAATACAATTGCCGTTTTGGCGACCCCGAAACACAACCTATTATGTTGCGTTTGCAATCCGATTTAGTGGAATTGTGTTTAGCTGCCCTCAAAGGCGATTTAAATAAAGTGACGGCCGAATGGGATTCGCGTGCAGCAATCGGTGTTGTACTCGCTGCTGGCGGCTATCCCAACAGCTACAAAAAGGGCGATGTGATATCCGGCTTACCCACAGTTGAAATTGCAGGCGAAAAAGTTTTTCACGCCGGCACACAGTCAAAAGATGGCAACACCCTTACCAACGGTGGCCGTGTACTTTGTGCAACTGCTCTAGGCAATACAGTTTCTGAGGCACAACAACGCGCTTACAAACTTGCGGAAAAAATTAGCTGGAATGAAATGTTTTATAGAAAAGATATTGGTTATCGTGCGATTGCGCGCGAGTAACAATATCTAAATATATTTTCAATGAAGCTAAAAATCCACGTTCCAGGAACGTGGATTTTTATTATTAAGCACCCTGCACAGATTGACCATCTCTTAAAACGAAATTAGAACGGCTATCCAATATTGCCTGCCAACGAGGCAGCGAAAAAAGTTGCACGCAATCTTCCAACGCCAAAGCTTGATAACCTTGCTGCACTAATAAATGTGCCGCAGCACGACTGCGTCTTCCGGTATTACAATAAAAAATATAGGTTCGAGCTTTATCCAGCATCCGCGATTTAATACCTAACAAATTTAACGGTATATTAGCTGCTCCACGGATGTGTAATTCACTATACTCCTCCTCACTACGCACATCGATTGCAACAGCACCTTCGTTAATTTTTGCTTCAATATCTTCAAGAGCGATTGCTGTAACCTGAGGTTCTTTTAGCAAACGATAAAAATCCTGTTTATCCAAACGCATTAATACGCCATCGGTACTCATAATAACGAATGCATTGCGAACAGTTTCGTTGACCAATGCATCTTCACCAAAACAACGACCAACACTAATATTAGCAAGATGTTGACGTCCGCTATCGCTATGGCGCCATACCTCAGCCTCACCCTCTTTAATGAAATAACACTGATCACCAAACTCACCCTGACGAATGATTACATCACCCACATAAACAACCTGAGGAGTTAAACGCGTAAAAATTTGTTCAACATTAATGGGGGGGACTTTAAAAAATAAATTGGATTTAAGGACAGTCATCATCCAATCAATATCTTCATCTAAATCACGTTGACGAGAAATATTGAGTTGTAAATAATCAGCAACCTGACTCCAGGCCAGTAACTTATCTAAACGTTCACTGTCTAAACGTAAAACACTGCAATCTGATTCTGCTATTGCAGTCACTAAGCGCGGTTGACTATGGGCAATGGGTAACAGTGATGAGCGTCCCTTAATTAAAGTTTTTGCTCCACTCTCATCAGCCAAAATTACATCACCATGTAATAAATAAACATGCTTACCATCGTAGTTTCCACTGGAAAATATAGTTTGCCCGGCACAAATTACTTCAACCTCTACGCCCTCTACCAAAGCGAGCAAATGGCTTTCGCTCATGTCTTTGAGTGGCACCAAAGTCCGTGTAAGCGATAAATCAAATGCCTCATGAACAGGTATGGTATTTTTTTGCACT
>JANYIO010000326.1 GCA_025362015.1 Gammaproteobacteria bacterium
ATCTGGGATATACGTCACCGCATACCTCAAGCAACCTACCCGAACCCGATGCGGGCAGCATCAATGGGTTCCTATTTGGTCTTGCTCCGAGCGGGGTTTACCATGCCACGAACTGTTGCCAGCCGCGCGGTGCGCTCTTACCGCACCGTTTCACCCTTACCGGTTACCTTCTACCTTTACAGATGGAAGACAACTTAGGCGGTTTACTTTCTGTTGCACTTTCCGTAAGTTCACACCTCCCAGGCGTTACCTGGCGCTCTGCCCTATGGAGCCCGGACTTTCCTCCCCAATGCACCCAAGTGCACGCATGCGAACAATTAAGTTAACACTGGAGCGACTGTCTGGCCAACTCCGGCGCGCACACTACCGCCACCATTCCAAAAGCACAAGCGAAATTACCCTTCGTAACAATACAAAAAGCGCACAACTAAAGTCATGCGCTTTTTGTATTGTTATATAACTTACTAGCGATTATCGCTTATTGAGAAAAAAACGTTGTGCTGGGCCATTGGTACACCACCACTGCTGTACTTTGGGGCCGATTCCGCTGTCCACATCCAAACATTTGTTAGAATTGGCAGCCTTCAATTCAACTTCCATGGTTGCCCAATCAATTACTCGCAGATTCCACACTTGTGCATTAGTAGCGTTACAGGTGTATTGCTTAATTAAAGCACCATCGGCAGTGCTGGCAACAGCAACATCTACACACTTATTGCTGTTTAATACGCGCAACTCCATTTTGTAGCCACCGAGATCTGCAAAAGTGAACGTTTGTGCTGCACTGCCATTGCATGCATAGGTTTGTAGTTTGGCAAAGTCAGCTGTTGAGGCGCCAGTGATATCCAGGCATTGATTGTTAGCTTTGTTTTTTACTTCAAAAGTGCCAAAACTACCTACAAACTTAGGATTAGACATTAATGTATCAAACCAGGAACCAGTACCGTCCGCATCAATCCGCCAATTTACACTTTCAGTGGCTTTATTAATATCAAACCAGTTAAACGCTTTGAGTGCAGGATAATTACCGCTGGTTAAGGCATTGGCAAAATCTGTCATCCATTGCGCCTTACCTGCAAACGGCACGACAGACATTTCACCCACCACAATGGGGCGACCAGTAGCTGCCAAACCCGGATACCAAGGGTTTAAAATGCTGGTAAATTTGCTGCCTTCGCCATCACCGCCATAAATATCAATACCTATCCAATCCATATAGCCAGGTACATACATATCGGCAACAACAGCACCGCGGGCATTCGCAGGCTTGCCCCAGGGGTCCAAATCCGTCCAGCAATCAGAGTTTGGCCAGACTGAGCTACCAAATTTCACGTTAGTAGCACCAACTACTCTAAAGCGATTCACAACATACATATAGGCACTGCGGAAACGAGCCCAGGATTCACCATTTTTGCAGGGCGACCAGTCATACCATGCACCATTTGCCTCATGGAATAAGTCAATTAAAACAGGAACTTTTTCGCCTTTTAAACCCCAGGCAATATTGTCGATAATATCGTTATGCTTGCCGTCCAAAATTTCTTTAATGATATTGTGACCGACGCGATCGTTGCCTTTACCACCGCCATGCCAGCATTCGCTATTATTGTGTTTCTGTAACTCACCATGGAATTCCAGATTGATGTACGGAACGCGCCCTTGCGCTTTTATTTTGGTGATTTCTAACTGCCAATTGGCATACCAGTTTTTACTGCCATCGGGGCGGAATACTTCCGGGAAAATCTTACCAAAGTAAGGATACACATTACCGTACCACTGCTTGTTGTCATTCCACTCATCTACCGTAGTGATTTTGTCACCGCAGGGAATAGCATCCGACCAATCCATATCGACGAAGCCGCCTGTTAAAACGCGCCCACCGGCAGGCTCTAATGGCGCTTGCGCTTGCGCAGCGTCAATGGCGATTACACTTGAAAACACAAAACACGCAAGCATAGAGGCTCGTTTTATGACGGTATTTCCAATCAATAAGAAGGTTTGCAATTGACCCGAAAAACTGGAGATCTTGTTATTCATTATGATGACTCCGAATACACTGATAATAAGGAAAAACTATCGCTTTTCCCGCGGTGTTCTTTTGCAAGAAACACATTCAGTCTATAAATCGGTAAAATAAATAACACCCCACTTTGCGTATCGCAGCAAAGTGACAGTATCGAGAAAAATTATTCAAACGTGCTAGGTTACTATTTCATGGAGATGAGTTATTGAAAAGAAAACCGACACTTTTTCATGAATGCCTGTCGATTAGCCATTAAAGCAAATTAATGCGACAAAAAATGACTAACCAGATCATTTAACTGGCATTTTCGATTATTTAACTATTACTATTCAAAAGTCCGAATATACTTGGCGACAGGGATTCACTTACTAAAAACCATAACTGAGGAGTTAACCTCGTGAAATTGCACAAGCTCAGCCTACTCACAATCGCCATTGCCAGCTCCGTTGGTTTTTCGACTACCACCTTCGCTGACACACCCGCACTTGAAGAGATTGTCGTTACCGCACAAAAAAGAGTGCAAAAACTTGAAGATGTACCTATCTCGATTAGCACTATTGGTGGCGACAAGCTTGAAAAGGCTGGTATCACCAGTGCGCAAAATCTTGCTGATTACGTTCCCAGCTTTAATATGACGCAAACCGGTATAGGTACTAACATATCCATTCGCGGTGTTAGTTCTGGTGTAAACCAAGGCTTTGAGCAATCCACAGCTATGTTTGTTGATGGAATTCACTATGGCCGCGCGCAATTAGCACGCGCGCCTTTTTTAGATATAGATCGCATTGAAGTGTTACGCGGCCCGCAGAGTATTTTGTTTGGCAAAAATAGCACTGCAGGTGCTGTCAGTATTATTACGGCTAAACCTACTGATAAATTTGAAGGTAGCTTAACGGCGCTTTATGAGCCGAAATACGGTGAGAAAGATGCACGCTTAGTCTTGTCTGGCCCTATTAGCGATACAGTTTCTGGCCGCATGGCTCTTATGAGCAGAACTTATGATGGCTTTATTGAAAACACTACACTTAATCGCGATGAATCAGCCGATAAGAATCGTGTTGTACGCGGCACTCTCGAATGGAAACCAACTGAAACTTGGGATGTAACCCTAAAATTAGAAGATGGTTCGTTTGATAGTAATGGCCGAAACATTGAGGCTATTAATCCTCTCAGCAAAAGCACCGTTAACCCCAACCCCTATCTCTCAGCATTAGAAGCCTTTACTCTTGGAAGATATACACTGGACACCACTGAAGATGGCAAACGTCACTCTAATGGTGACTATAGTTACAATGATACAAGTAATGCAACACTATCTGTGGAGCACGATATCGGTGATCTGAAGCTGACGTCGGTCACAGGCTACAACGCCTACACCTACGAAGAGCTTTGCGATTGTGATTTTACCGGCTCACCCATCTTTAACATTGTATCCAATGAAGACTACAAACAAGTTAGCCAGGAATTGCGTTTAGCCTCCGCTGAAAATCAAACAGTTAGCTGGTTAGCTGGACTTTTCTATCAAGGTAGCACTCTTGATTTTCACGATAGTGTAAATGTACCTACATCGAGCGTTGTTATTGCCAAAGCAATATCTCCTGCCCTGCTTGGAGCTGCTACTCAACGTGACTTTAACCAGGACACCAGCCTCTACGCTGCCTTTGCGCAAGCTACCTGGAACATAACTGACAGCAGTCGCCTGATTTTAGGTGGCCGCTATACGCACGAAACTAAAGACGCCGAGCGTCATCAATACCATGTCACTCCGTCTGGAACGGTGCTGCCAGAAGGCACAATAAACGACCCTTACAACAAGTTATGGGCCATATTCAAAGTTGATCCTCATAAAATTTCTGGTAACTACAGCGAACCTAGCTTTACTCCTCAGGTCATTCTCCAACAAGATCTTAACAAAACCGATAGAGTTTATGCGAGCTTCACCACCGGCTTCAAATCTGGCGGTTTCGATGTACGATCCAACTCTGCGCCCACAGCACTGGGCGGCGTATTTCAAGATCCTACGACGGTCAATGGAAGAGACACCAATGGCACGTGGGAATTTAAAGACGAGAAAGTTAAAAACTACGAAATCGGCGGTAAATTTTTACTTGCCGATGGCACATTTGAATTAAATATGGCGCTGTTCCGTTCCGAGTTTACGAATATGCAAACCAGCCAATTTGATGGGGGCATTAGTTTTATTGTAACCAACGCTGGCGAAGCTGTTGTTCAAGGATTAGAAGTCGATAGCCGCTGGGCAATCACTAACAATCTGTTAATGCGAGGCGGTGCCGCATACAACGACTTTAAATACACTAAATTTGAAAATGGCCCTTGTTCTTTCTATCAAACGGCTAATGCAAGTGGTTTTTGTGATCACACCGGGACAACACGTGAATTTGTACCCAAGATTCAAGGAAATGTGGGTTGGGATTACGCGATTAACTTTGCTGACAGCTTAAAATTAACCAACACTCTTGACGTCATTTACAGCGGCAAATACTTTACTACGCCCGATCTCGAGCCGACTATGGAGCAAGCTTCATACGTCAAACTGAATGCACGAATAGCGTTGAGCGGTATAGACGATCTGTGGGAGCTAGCATTGATTGGTAAAAACCTCACCAACGAAGGCATTGTAACTTATGCTAATGGTTTACCACTTGCCACTATACTTACCACTGGTAAAGGCACTGCTTTTTACGCCTTTTACGACCAACCAAGAAGTGTTTCTGTGCAAGGTACGGTTAAGTTTTAATATAATTACTGCTTAGAAAAATCAAAAGCCGCCCAGCAAAACTGGCGCGGCTTTTTGTTTATTTAGCAGCGATAAAAATGTAATTATTTTTCGTTCTTCGCTAAGGCCCACTGGTATAAAAAATTCTTTTTCAATCCAGTTATTTTCGCACCAATTGCAGCAGCTTGCTTCACCGGTAACTCATCCAATAAAACCGTCATTACGCGTTCGTGCTCAAGCGTCATTTCAGCCATTGCAATTTTACTGACACCTTGCACTACCAACACAATTTCGCCACGTTGTTGATTAATATCTGCGGTCACCCATTCTGCCAAAGCAGCAACTTTGTCGCCTTTAATCGTCTCGAAAGTTTTAGTGAGTTCACGTGCCATAACAACTTCACGCTCAGCGCCAAATACGCTTGCCATATCTTGCAATGTTTCAAGAATTCGATGCGGCGCTTCGTAAAAAATTAGAGTGCGACTATCGTTGGCGATGGTTTGCAAAAACGCACAACGCGCAACTTGTTTTGCGGGTAAAAAACCTTCGAAGGCGAAACGATCCGAGGGCAACCCTGCTGCACTTAAAGCAGCAATCATGGCACAGGCCCCAGGTATGGGAACAACCCTTATTCCCTGCTCGCGAGCTTTGCAAACCAGACGATAGCCAGGATCAGATACCAGCGGCGTTCCCGCATCAGAAATCAGTGCAACGTCCTCACCGGCCAGCAACCTGCGGACTAAATTCTCAGTGCGTTGTTCATCGCTATGATCATGATAGGCGATAGCCGGTGTTTTTATGTCAAAATGTGCAAGTAAACGTGAACTGTGCCGCGTATCTTCAGCTGCAATCACGGCTACAGTTTGTAGTGTTTCTATCGCTCGCGGTACCATGTCCGCCAAATTACCAATCGGCGTGGCAACAACGTAAAGTGTGCCCTTTTCTGCGCCCCCTTGTGTATCGGTATTTTGGGGGATGGAATTTGCCATAGACTTTCTCATTTTTGTGTTTTAGGAGCTGTAGGTTATGCTAAACCGAACAACGAATTATGCATTGGTAACGCTGCTAATGTTGTTTCTGGGCAGTTGCACCAGCAACACTCCTCATCCTGCAGGGCGGGGCGATGCAACATCTCAGATTAGAGCTTCACGTCTGCAAGATTTACTTGCCCAGGCGCAACAACAGAACTCGCCAGAACGTGAAAATTTACTCTTGAAGGCCGCAGAAATATATATTGAACAAGGCGAACTGGATAAGGCATATAACCTTACAAATAAGATAGCTCCGGCAAAATTACCAGATTCTACCTTCGTTACCTATAGCTATATTGTTGCACTGCTTGATCTCGCCAGCGGTGAGGTTGATGCGGCACGGCGCATTCTAACCAACACCCGCCTTGAACGACAATTAAATGCACTGGAGCCACAGCAAGAAGCCAACATTCGTGAAGTTCGCGCGCAAACATTTCAACGCGCCGGGCAATTAGACGCAGCCGTTAGCGAGCGAATTAGTCTCTCTGCGTTACTGGCAAACAACAAGGCCAACAAAACCAATCAAGATGCACTTTGGCAAACGCTGATGAGCATTCCGCTCGCCGATTTAGAGACAAATGCAACTCAAGGTGCTGGCGGCATAACCCAAGGCTGGTACAGCTTGGCTGCGATCAGTAAAAATAACACGCTCAATATAGAAACCCAGCAAGCCTTACTGAACAAATGGTTAAGTCGATGGACCAACCATCCCGCAAATGGCAACCTACCGAAAGAGTTAAACCTGCTGAAAACCTTGGTCAGCCAGCAGCCGCATAAAATTGCTCTACTTCTGCCCCTACAGGGTCGCCTCGCCGAAGCGGGTGAAGCTGTAAGCGATGGATTTTTTGCAGCCTACTATCACTCTCTTGGCGGCAAACAACAAGCACCCAGCGTCCGCCAATACGACACCAGCAAAGGCGCCACTGCAGCCTATCAACAAGCCGTTGCAGATGGCTCTGACCTCATTATCGGCCCGCTCGACAAAGAGGATGTGAACCAAATCAGTCGTCTCAGTGTATTGCCAGTTCCCTTATTATCACTTAATTATTTATCCACCAATGATGCGCAACCCAACGCACAACCGGCACAAGTTATCCCCGGCTTTTATCAATTCGGTTTAGCCGTTGAAGACGAAGCACGCCAGGCAGCACGCCAAGGTATTCAAAATGGACTTAAACGTGCGCTCATTGTAACGACGACCCAAGAATGGAGCGAACGTATTGCCCAGGCATTTAATGATGAATGGATAAAACTCGGCGGCACTATTATTGGTAAAAGTTTGTTCACCACTCAAGATCAATTTTCCGGCGCCATCCGCAATGCGCTGGCACTTGACGACAGTCAAGCGCGCATGATTTTATTGCAACAACAGCTGAGCACAAAATTTGAATTTACCCCGCGCCGTCGCACCGATGTTGATATGATTTTTATGGCGGTAACACCCAGCCAAGGCCGCCAAATAAAACCAACATTTGCGTTTTACTATGCAAACAATATCCCCACTTACGCTACTAGCAACATCTACTCTGGCGACGTTGATGCGGTGAATAATGAAGACTTAAATGGTGTGATATTTAATACCTTGCCGTGGGTGTTTGATGACAACAACCCAGAAAAAATCGCTATCATGCAAAACACCAAATCATCCGCGGTTTATAGCCGCCTGCATGCACTTGGTGCCGATGCCTTTCATTTATATCCACGCTTATCACAACTCAAACAAGCGCCACAAATGCGGATCTATGGCGCAACCGGCTCGCTGCATTTATTGGCTGATGGGCGCATTGAACGTGAGCAAATCTGGGCACGATTTATTAACGGGCTGGCAGAACCAATAGCTACCGTAGTTGATGACAATGATCACACACAAGGCGAATAACCGATGTTTTTTAATCGCAGCGCAAAGCCACCGCCACATAAAAATGCAGCCGCAAAAAGCACAAATGCCTTGACGCTAGGTACACAAGCAGAAGCACGTGCCGAGCAATTTTTGCAACAGCAAGGCTTAACCACCAGATTAAAAAATTATCGCTGCAAGCTGGGCGAAATAGACTTAATAATGATGGACGACAAAGAGCTTATTTTTGTAGAAGTACGCCTGCGTAGCCATAGTCAATTTGCGAATGCCTGCGAAAGTGTTACCTTTAGCAAACAAGCAAAAATTATTAAAGCCGCGCAACGTTATTTACAAGAACAACGCCTCACTGAAACGGCCCATTGTCGCTTTGATGTTATTGCCTTCAGCGATAGTCATAGTGAACCAGAGTGGATTAAAAATGCTTTTTCAACTTTTTAAGTCATGACTAAAAGATAAATAATTATGGATCAACGTGTTATTACGCTATTTCACGAAAGCATTGAAGCCAAAATGCACGCTGGTGAAAATCTTGCCCCGCTAATTGCGCAAGCCAGCAATATAATCGTTGAAGCACTTCTCAACGAAAAAAAAGTTCTGACCTGCGGCAATGGTATTTCTGCAGCACACGCACAAATTTTTACTGCCAGCTTCATTAATAGTCTTGAGCAAGAACGCCCCAGTCTTCCAGCATTTAATTTAGGTACGGATGTTGTTAGCTTTGGCGACAACGCCAATGACATCTTCGCCAAACAAATACGCACACTAGGGCAACCCGGTGATATTTTGTTATTAATAACGGCCACTGGCAACGCGAGTAATTTATTACAAGCGATTAGTGCTGCGCACGACCGTAACATGCGCGTAATTGCGCTTACGGGTCGCGATGGTGGCGATGCAACAGTATTATTAGATACACAAGATATTGAACTTCGCGTTCCTGTATCTGCCAAACAACGTATTCATGAAGTACATTTACTCACACTATTTTGTTTGTGCGATTTAATTGACCAACAACTTTTTGGTGGTGCAACTTAAGCACCGTAAAATCAAATCATGCGTTTAATTCGTAAGCCTAATTCGGAGATTCAACAATGTTCAAACCGTTATCTATAGCAAGTTTATTTATTGGCATTAGCTTACTTATTACAAGTTGCGCCGAAGTCATTAACGTCACGACTAGCAAACCCATTGCAATGAATGCTAACCAACGCACTATGGGAGCAAAATTGAACGATCAGGAAATTGAAACTATCGCCCGAGTCAACATAAAAAAAGCTAACCCACAACTTGAGCATGCTCACATTAATATCGATAGCTTTAACGGTTTAGTATTACTTACCGGGCAAGTACCCAGTGATGAATTACGCAATATTGTTGCCGATACTGTTTATCAACTTAGCCCCGTACGTGAAGTTCACAATGAATTAACAGCACGAGAAGCAACAAACTTTGGCGAGCGCAGTGTTGATGTTTGGATTACCACGAAGATAAAAACTCAACTACTAGCCGACAAGGAAACTGAAAGCCAACGCATACGCATTATTACCGAAATGAAAACGGTTTTTCTAATGGGCATAGTTACCCATGCTGAAGCTGACCACATTACTAATATGGTCAGCCATACTAGTAATGTACAAAAAGTAGTTAAGGTATTTGAGTACATTGATTAAGGCGTTCACATAGATCTGATTAACTATTCACTAAAATTGTTATGTGGTTAAATAATGATTTTTTCGAACAGCAAAATATTACTCAGCACAAAACCAAGCGCTTAATTGTTTTGTTATGCAACAAAAAATATACCTCGGTGCATGTAGCGAGGTGTTTAATTTTACTTATTTTTTTCGTTCACTCACTATTGAGGTAAATCATCTTGCAACTGGATCAAGCAACCCCGGAACAATTACACCAATGGGAAAGCCAACTCGCCGCTGACTACCAAACCATCCTTGGCAAAAAGCTTAATCTCGATTTAACGCGCGGAAAACCTTCTGCCGATCAGCTCGACTTATCTGATGCACTCGATGGTATTCTCAAGGGTAATTACATTGCCGCTGATGGCACCGACACCCGTAACTACGGTGGCCTGGATGGTTTACCTGAAGCTAAACAGTTGGGCGCAACGATTATGGGCGTAGCACCTGCGAGTGTTTTAGTGGGCGGCAGCAGTAGCTTAACCTTAATGTTCCAAACTGCATTAACCGCACATTTATTTGGCTTAAAAGATGCCGCTAGCGCATGGAAAAATGAAAGTGAAGTGAAATTTCTTTGCCCTGTGCCTGGTTACGATCGCCACTTTACTATTTGCGAGCAGCTAGGCATCAAAATGGTCACAGTAGCCATGACCTCAACTGGCCCCGACATGGATGCCGTGGAAGCACTAATCAAAGCCGACAAAACGATTAAAGGCATGTGGTGCGTACCTAAATATTCCAACCCAACCGGTGTCGTCTATAGCTACGAAACTGTTGAGCGCGTCGCCAAACTAGGCCAGATTGCAAGCAGCAATTTCCGTATCTTTTGGGATAACGCCTATTCTGTGCATGATTTAATCGACAATCCACCGTCATTGAGCAGTATTTCGGAAGCCTGTCAGCGCCATGGCACTGAAGATTCCGTCATCCAGTTTGCGTCGACCTCTAAAATTACCCAAGCGGGTGCGGGTGTGGCCTTTCTGGCTGCAAGCAGCAGCAATTTGGCCGGCTTTAAGAAAGCCTTGGGTGCTTGCACCATTGGCCCAGACAAAGTGAATCAAATTCGCCACGCACGTTTCTTGCCAGATCGCGCTGCATTAATGGCCCACATGAAGAAGCATGCCGAATTACTCAACCCACGCTTCGAAGCTGTATTAAACGCTTTGTCAGGCGCCTTTGATGGCACCAATCTGGGGGCATGGGAGAAGCCCGTAGGCGGTTACTTTGTGTCGTTTGATACTCGCACAAGCTGTGCAAAAGAAACTGTCCGCCTGGCAGCAGAAGCTGGGGTTAAATTAACACCAGCGGGTGCTACTTACCCTTACGGCAAAGATCCGGAGGATCGCAATATTCGTATCGCACCGTCGGTACCTACAGTCCCGGAAGTTGTGGAAGCAATGAAAGTATTCGTCACTTGCGTCAAATTAGCTTCTGTGCGCCAACAGATCAGAAGCCGCGCTTAATCCGCCAAAACAAAAAGGCTTCTTACTGAAGCCTTTTTGTTTTTTCAATTTGTTTACTGCTTACCACACAAAAAACTGCCATCTCCCACCATTCACATAGAGCCAAATCATCTAATTTACGTCTTTTTCCTGCCAAAATTTTCCTACGCACTTGTATTTCATTTCTTATACTCCAATAGATAGTTAATTATCGATTGTGAAATCCCCATTTATTGTTTTCATGTTCGCCATTTTGGAGTAGTACATTATGGGTGTTGCAATAACCATCGAAAATTTTTTAACCTCCAATCACATTCAATTTTCATTGCTTGCTCACGCTTACGCGGAAGGCTCCTTCAATACCGCGAAAGTAGCATGCATAGATACTCATAGCCTTGCCAAAGGCGTTTTATTACGCGACGAAGACTTTCATTACACACTTTGCGTATTACCCTCAAGCCATAAAATTTTACGCCATACACTCAACCAAATTTTTGATCGTCACATGCACCTGGTTGAAGAAGATGAGCTGATACAGTTTTTTAAAGATTGTGATGAGGGAGCAGTACCACCTTTGGGTAAAGCTTATGGTATTGATGTTATTTGGGATGAGGCACTCATTAACAATGAAGTCATTTATATGGAAGCTGGCGACCATCGCCATTTAATACGGATAGAGCAGACAGAATTCCCAAAATTAATGAAAGATACATTACACGACCATTTTAGCTCAAGCCGAGCCAAGCACTACCAAAAGCCCGTTCACATTCGCCACAGCTACGACAGCCTCTAACACTAACCAATCACAAGGATGTCTGATTTCAAACTTAATCCGAGTCACAACGAAATACTTTAGCTTTACTAACCTTACTTTTATTCAGACTCACAACGCAGCTTTTTGCAGCCCCTTCTATATATAGTTGTTTCTATCCTTAATTTTTGTTTCCAGCACAGCCAGACAACATTTGGCTGCGCGTTAACTCACCCTCATTAACAAAAAATAGCTAACCAAATAAATCTAATTGATAAAAAGGTTGATCCTCACGAAGATCCACAAATCTAACACCAACACCCAGCAAGCGTACGGGAGCTTGTTGCCGCACATAGGCTTCTCGACACAACTGATGGAAGTCCGCAACAATCAATTCGGTGCCGCTACGTTCAATTGTGGTAGTCGTGAAATCCGCAAACTTCATCTTCACAAAAATTTTCACCACTAAATAATCACTCTCTAGTCGGCGTAAACGCCCGGCCAACTCTTGTAGTAATTCAGGCATGTGGTTCAAACAGCTATTTATATGCAATAAATCCTGTGGAAACGTATGCTCAACACTGAGCGATTTTCGCCGCCGCGCAGTGTTTACCTCACGATTATCTGTACCGCGACACAATTCATATAACCGCACGCCTAGCTGACCGAAACGCTGTTTTAATTCAAAAATACTAAATTTTTGTAAATCAATGCAGCATTTAACATTCATCTCTGCCAGCCGCGCAGCCATAGCCTTACCCACACCGCATATTTTAGTGACTGGTAATTGTTGCACAAATTTATCCATATCCTTCGGTGCAACCACACACAAGCCATTCGGCTTGTTCCAATCGCTAGCCACTTTTGCTAAAAATTTGTTAGGTGCAACGCCGGCAGACACAGTCAGTTTTACTTCATCAAATATTCGTTGACGAATAGTTTCTGCAATACGTGTGGCACTGCCGCGACAATATTCACTTTCGCTGACATCTAAAAATGCCTCATCCAGAGATAAGGGTTCAACCATTTCGGTGTAATCGTAAAAAATATGGCGCATTTGCAATGACGCAGCACGGTATGCATCCATACGATGTGGAAGAATAATCAAATCAGGGCATAATTTTCTTGCCATGGCAGATGACATAGCAGAGTGAACACCATAGTGACGCGCCTCATAATTGCAGGTTGAAATTACTCCGCGCTGCTCAACAGGACCGCCAACTGCTATTGGGCGAAAGCGCAATGAAGGGTCATCACGCATTTCAACGGCAGCAAAAAAACAATCTGCATCACAATGAATAATTTTTCTCACGGCAAAATATTCCATTCAGAAAAGCTCAATAATGCAAATACTGTATATACATACAAATAAAATATCAACAATTCACAAGTAAAAAATCACTTCGTTAAAAATTTTTATGTTCAACAACAAACAAAAAATAGCAACAACAACAATTTTCAACATCCAATATGGGATTGGAATCTGCCACATGAGGCAACTCAACAACCCCAAAAATGACTAATTGAAAATAAAAAAGCAAACTCATAAACACAATTAAACAAATTATTTCATTCAAATGAGCCTGTTCAAAAAAGTAAAAAACACCATTAATAAGTTTTTCAAACAGAGAAATTTGTAAAAAAACACCACTTAACTCACCTCGTGATTTTTATTTCACAAACAACTTCAGAAGATCGAAAATTCGATTTTTGAGACAAAAAAACTCTCAACACGATAAAATTTGCCAATTTAGCAAAAATAAATGCATTTTATTACAAAAAATCGATTAAAAAACTTGAATTTTTCCAATAAAGTTTTAACGTATACATGTAGTATTTTTTAAACCATTTTTCGTCTATCGAATCATCCAATAGGAAACACACCATGGCAGCACGCAAACCAACTTCAGTTAACTCAGTCGCGGGCTTAGAACAACAACTCGCTCAATTAAAAACTCACTTAACAAAAGCTCGTGCTGCTCAAGCCGCCGATGCACAAAAAGCAATTGCTGGTTTGGCAAAAGATGCCAGCAAAGCAACTGCTGCTTTGAAAGCGGCTCAAAGTAAATTATCTGCTGCTGCCAAAAAGAAAGGCCCTGTAGCAGCAAAACAAACTTCTGCTGCTAAAGCAGTTGTTGCCAGCGCTAAAAAATCAGCCACTACTGCAAAAAATGCTGTTACAGAAGCCAAGAAAAGTGTTGCTTCTATTAAAGCAGCTAACAAACTTGCAAGCGCTCATGACAAAGCAGTTGCTAAAGCTGAAGCAGTTGTAGCTAAGCGTTTAAAAGCTGCAGCTAAGAAAGCAGCTGCAAAAGCTAAAGTAGCCGCCAGAAAAGCAGCTGCAAAAGCTAAAGTAGCGGCTAAAAAAGCTGCTGCCAAAGCTAAAGTAGCCGCCAAAAAGAAAGCAGTGAAAGCTAGTGCTGCTGCTAAAAAAGCTGCCGCTAAAAAGAAAGTAGCAGATAAAAAAGCTGCTCTTAAAGCAAAAGCAGCTGCTAAAAAAGCTGCCAAGAAACCAGCAGTTAAAAAAGTTACCGCTAAAAAAGCTCCTGCAGCCAAAAAACCAGCCGCTAAAAAAGCAGCAGCTAAGAAAGCAGTAGTTAAGAAAGTAGCAGCTAAAAAACCAGCAGCCAAAAAAGCAGTAGCTAAGAAAGCAGTAGTTAAGAAAGTAGCAGCCAAAAAACCAGCCGCAAAGAAAGCCGTAGCTAAGAAGGCAGTAGCCAAGAAAGCTCCGACAGCAAAAAAAGCCCCAGCAGCTAAAAAAGCTCCAGCAGCAAAAAAACCAGCAGTTAAGAAAGCCCCTGCAGCTAAAAAAGTTGCAGCGCCTGCACCTGTAGCCGCTCCAAGCGTTTAATTTCTGTTGCTACAAAATTAAAGGGCGCCTATTGGCGCCCTTTTTATTGAGATCGAGTAAACCTTTATTTTTCAAACTCCTTTATTCACTGCTTTTTAGGAAACACAGACAGCATTGACTCATCACAATTTAACTTACTATTATTTCCAGCCTATTTACCGAGTACACAACTTCTAATTTATAGTGTCCTCATTGCCAATCTGAGCATATACATAGGCATATAATAATAAACGACGATCTTCGTCTGTTTCTGTGAATTGTATTCCGTAAGTAATTGTTTCAGTATTATTTGCATCTCGAGATTCTGGCTCAACGCGCGAGCGAATAATTGCTTCAACGCTAAGATCCCGCACAATCCCAGCCACATTCACTTTTAAATTAAGCTGTAATATATTGCCAATCTCACCAATTTTGCCAACCACCTCAACACGTGCACCCGAGATACTAATATCAACTAAAGCACCCAAAGTACTTTTATTATCACCAGTACTGAGGTTCACAATAGCGACTGGCTCCTCTATTGCGACACGTGTTGCACTACGAATACCTTTGAAGCTTACGTTTTCCGGGTAAGCAATATGCAATATCGGATACGGGTCAGCGGTTTGAGTTTCAACGACACTGGCAAAAATACCGATGCCATTATCAACCATTAAACGCGTCACTACTTTTTGACCAGTCCGAAATCGGATTAATTTGCCACCCACTTTAGGGACAGATAACAAAATACTGCGACCAGGTAAACAACCTATCAAACGGCAAGAAAACCGTTCTGGTTGACCAGAGCTATTGCTAGATTGCAATTGCAGAGGGCAGCCATAAGTAAGATTCATGTCTTCAAATTTCATAGACAAATCAGCCGATGTGTATAATTATTAACAGTGGGTACTTCTGTAGTGTAGCAGGCTTATTAATATTTACCGGATAGGCTAAGTGCACGTAAAAAACGCACCCGGAAATTATTTCTAACTATCATTATTATTTTTATAGTGTGTCTGTATCGCGCGCAAGTATTGACTCATGAGCCAAAGCACCAAACTCGCGATTCCATTCTAAAAGCAATAACGCCAACGCTTGCGCCTGCTCGTAGAGTGCATGTAGCTCATCAATAGTATCTTTTAAGCCAGCATACAATTTAACGTGACGGTGCTTATTCGCAAGCGGGTGTTGGAGATGGAGCGAACGATAAACTTCTAGCTTCCAACGCAAGTTATGTACAGTGTTGCGATAGTAGGCCAATTTGGTATGAGTTGAGATGGGGCGAGTAGAATTGATATCACCAAAAATATTTGCGTCTGTTGCCAGCACTATAGACTCACGAAAACTTGGCTCAGCTAAAACCGTAGCCGTTCGCGGTTGACTTACCAACTGCGATAAATCACCAAAAACTTCACCGGGCGTTACATAATTAACCAATTCGCCTTTAAGCGGATCATCAACATAAACGGCCAGGCGCCCTTTCAACAAAAAATATAACCACTTATCCCTGTCTCCACGCCGCACAATAACTTCGCCAGGCAAATACGAAACCATTCGTGACGCCTGTAGTAACAATTCAAATTGCCAGGCATCTTGCTGTTTCACAAGCTTAAAAAAGGGAATGCCGAATAACAGTTGCTCAACATAATCACGAGAAAGCATGGTTAGCGGTTTTATTTCCATGTTCACCCCAATAATAATTAACCAGCGAAGGATTATGACATTCTGACAATAAAACTTAGCCCTTACCGAGTTACATTTCAACTTTTATGATTATAATTTTTATGGATTAACCGACGCATGAGTGTTTTTAACAAAACCCTTAAACTTTACAACGATATTAGCCTGCACATATCGTTTTATATATTATACTTGAGTTATAAGGGAGCAATCCTGCGTCAAGTCAAACCCCATTAAATTAATACGTAGAGTGAGAGAAACCACGTCATGCACTTAAAACACTACTTATCTCTTTGCCTTAGTTTTTTACTTGTGGCCCTTTGTGCCTCTACTCAGGCTGCAGACCCCATGCTCAACGGCTTAGCCGTTCATTCAGAACTGGGCAAAGAACAATTTATTGCCGCACTTTACTCCAATGTACTTAGTGATAATGTGAACACATTGACAACTACCGCTCAGTCAATGCGTATGGAATTGAAGATAGCGGCGCCAGAGGGAATGACGACTCGCCGTTTTAGTCGTACATGGATCGAAGGCATGGCAATCAACAATACTCAAGCAGAATTGACTGATCAGGCTGAGTACATGGTGAAATTTGACAGCATGTTTAAAGGCCGCTTTGTTCAGAACGACGACATAGTATTCAGTTACACTCAGACAAAAGGCGTTACTGTTTCCGTTAATGATGTGTTACTCGGCAATATCCCCAGTGAAAAATTCTTTGCAATGTTGTTGAGCACCTGGGTTGGCAAGGTACCACTCTCATCCGATTTTAAAGAAGGTATTTTAAGCTCTGGCAAAACGAATGCTGACGTAAAGAGTCGTTTTGAAAAAATAAAATTTACCAAAGATCGTGCAACTGAAATTGCCGCATGGGGCAAAGTAAAAACACCGGCTGAAATAGCTGCCGAAAAAGAAGCCCTTCTTCTTAAAGCTGCATCTGTTCAAGCCTCTTCCGTTGAAACTGTTAAGCAATTATCTAAAGCTGAAATTGCAAAAGCTGAGGCCGCCGCAAAAGCTGAAGCTGCAAGGCTAGCAGCAATAAGAGCTGAAGAAGAAGAAAGACCTGCACTGACGGCACAAACATTGTTAGCCCGTCAGTTTTATGTTTCAGATTTATTAAAGAAAATTCGTTCAAATACCCGTTACCCAAAACGCGCTCTGGAACGCAATCAAGCAGGCAGCATGCGTATTACGGTAGTCATAAGTCGGAAAGGCGATATTATTAGCACATCGTTAATTGCTGCATCGCAATACGAACTATTAAATGATGCCGCCCAAGAAGCCATTGCCAAATCAGCACCTTTCCCCTCGATGCCAGACACCATTACCGGCACAACATTTGAATTTACTGTTCCAACTACATTTGCCCTACCAAAATAATTGTCTTTTGCTGAACATAAAAAAAGCCACTTAGGTGGCTTTTTTTATGTTCACTCTTAACATCTAAGATTTAGGCAGACAACAATCGTTAGATCAACTGATCCAATCGCTGGAGGATAACTTTTTCAATATTACTGCGCTCCAAGCCTGAATGGGATGGCAAACGATCTAAATGAATACGGTGTAAATGCAGACAGGGCGTTGAAGCATCAAGCTCACGCAAGTCACCTTTCATTAACACCGGCAAAAAAGGTTTAGAGGGCTCGCATTGCTGTTGCACTACTTTCAACCCCATTTGTAGCGGAATAGTACGATACTTAATGGGGCCACGCTTAAAGGGGATTCGTAAAAACAAAGTGGGCTTTTCTTTAAATGTACCGGGAATAATAGTCATTCCAGTTGCAGTGACCGCCGCATCGCCAATTCCGTTAAAGGTATCGTGTGGCGCATAAGGATTGGGTAGAATAACTAACTTACGCGCTTCTTCACGGGGAAAAAATATATTGTAATTGGTATAAAGCTGCGCAACTGAGTTAGAAAACACACAAAGCTTGTTCTCAAAACCGAGAACAAAATCAATTGCTCGCTGCCGCTGATTAAACGCATCTAAATCCCAAACTAAATCATTATTTTCTGCGGTATTAGTCACGAATTACTCTCAATGAATATTCAACTCTGTCGCATAAGGATGTTATGTTTAGTGTAGTCAATGCATTGAAATATACACCAATCTTAACACCTAGCATTAACGTAAAAGTTAATGCTCACGGGTCGACCGAAAAACAACATCCGGATGACGTTCTATTGTAAGTGATAAATTTACACGTGAAGGCGCTAAATAGGTTAAATGACCACCACCATCAAGAGCTAAATTATCATTGCACTTACGATTAAACTCTTCCAGCTTTTTTGCGTCGCTGCAATCACACCAACGCGCAGTGGTTACATTGACCGCTTCGTAAATTGCTTCCACTTTGTATTCATCTTTCAAACGATAAGCTACCACTTCAAATTGCAGTACGCCGACAGCCCCTACAACAATATCATTATTATTAAGAGGGAAAAACACTTGCGTTGAACCTTCTTCTGAAAGCTGTTGCAAACCTTTTTGTAGCTGCTTCATTTTGAGCGGATCTTTCAGGCGGATACGGCGAAATAATTCCGGCGCGAAATGTGGAATACCCGTGAACTTTAAATTTTCACCTTCCGTAAAAGTGTCACCAATTTGAATAGTGCCATGATTATGCAGGCCAATGATATCACCGGCCAATGCTTCTTCGACGGTACTGCGATCGCCAGCCATAAAAGTCACTGCGTCGGCAATTTTGATATCTTTACCCAAGCGTACATGACGCACTTTCATCCCCTGTTGATAAACACCAGAGCAAACACGCATAAATGCTATGCGGTCACGATGCTTAGGATCCATATTCGCTTGAATTTTAAAAATAAAACCACTGAATTTTTCTTCATTAGCTTCAACGACTCGCACCTGCGCATCGCGACTTTGCGGTGTTGGCGCCCACTCCACAAAACCATCCAACATTTCGCGCACACCGAAATTGCCAAGCGCCGTGCCAAAAAATACCGGAGTCATACGCCCGGCTAAATATTCATTTAAATCGAACTGATTTGTAGCTCCGCGCACGAAATCAATTTCTGCACGCACATCACTAGCATAAGACCTAAGTAGCTTAGTGGCTTCTTCGCTCTGCAAACCTTTAATTTGAATATCATCGGGAATAGTGTGCCCCATACCCTGTTGATAGACATGAATAGTATCTGTGTAAAAATTGTATACCCCAACAAACTCTTTACCACTTCCCAGCGGCCAATTAATGGGTGCAGCAGCAATTTTTAATACACTTTCAATTTCATCAAGTAGTTCGACGGCACCGCGACTTTCGCGATCCATTTTATTAATAAACGTTAAAATGGGCGTATCGCGCAAACGACATACTTCCATTAATTTAATTGTGCGATCTTCAACGCCCTTCGCACAATCGATCATCATTAACACCGAATCAACAGCAGTCAGCGTACGATAAGTATCTTCAGAGAAATCTTCGTGACCAGGAGTATCAAGTAAATTAACGACACGCCCCTTGTAAGGAAACTGCATAACGGAAGAAGTTACCGAAATACCACGCTCTTGCTCCATCGTCATCCAGTCAGATTTAGCATGGGGGCCACGCTTACCTTTTACAGAACCTGCAATTTGAATTGCATTGCCCCAGAGTAACAACTTTTCTGTAACCGTAGTCTTACCCGCATCCGGGTGAGAAATAATGGCAAAAGTACGGCGCTTAGCCAATTCAGTTTTTAAATTAATCATAGCGTTAAAGTTGTTCTTAATTAGGATGTCAAAAAGGCGGCGATTATAGCCTAGTCAGCTACGAAGATGTTGTTCTGGTAACGCCGGCATATGTTTGATGTGGCAACGAATCCACCACCATGCCCAAACGCCAATGACTATATTGGTTACCGCCGTCGCGATAAATACGCCTTTTGCCTGCCAGAATAATTGGCACACATACGCGAGGGGAAGATAAATATAAATCACACGACCCGCAGATAAAATCATCGCAGGCCAAGGCCTCCCTAAACCGTTAAAAGCAGCATTAACCGACATCAAGATACCGTAAGCACCATAACTAATAGGTGTAATTAAAAAATAACTTGCTGCAATGATAATAACTTCGCGATGGCTACCAAATACACTAACAATCGCCTCACCAAAAAACCAAAGCAAAATAGCTAACACCAAGCCCAGTAACAAACTAAAACGCGTAAGCACATCAACCGCTTCACTCAAGCGATTAAATTTATGTGCTCCACTATTCTGCCCAAGAAAGGGACCGATAACACCCGATAGCGCATAAAAAATAATAAGCATGAGCGGCTCAATACGCATAGCAATACCCAAACCGGCAACCGCATCAGTGCCATAAGCTGCCATCATTCGTACAATTAAGGCACTCGCAAATGGAATAATGACATTTGCACACACAGCAGGTATGCCAACATACACAATTATTTTCCACGACAAATACAACTTTGCCCAGCCTACAAATGGGCTCACCCATAAATTAACTCGCCGACGTAAAATATAAACAGTAACAATTAACAAACACAGCCGCGTCAAAAGTGTCGCAATAGCCGCTCCCTCTAACCCCAACGCCGGCACTGGACCAAAACCAAAAATAAATACAAGATCAAGCAAAGCATTTAATAATGCAACAGCACTCATTAAAAAACCTTGCACATTACTTAAACCCATTGCTCGTAGCGTCGCAAGGCTAACCATGGGCACCAATAAACAAGGCGCGCTGAAATACCAAATAAACATGTACTGGCGAATCAGCGGAATTAATTCCTGAGTCGCACCTAATAATAAAAATAAAGGTTCCAGCGTAAACCAGCCAATCGAACAAACTACAACGGCAACAATAAACGTTAAACTGATTGCATCCGTTGCCAAACGCCGCACCAACGCATGGTCACCTTCACCAATTGCACGCGCTACCGCAGAAGATGTACCCGCACCCAAACCTATGCCAACACTAGTGAGTACCATAATAATCGGAAAAGTAAAACTAAAGGCAGCCAAAGGTACACGTCCAACTTTGGCAATAAAAAATGCTTCTATCGCATTCATCGACATGGTTGCCAACAGGCCCCACACCATAGGAATAGCCATTATTTTTAACTGCTGTGCAACGTGACCTTCTATCAGTGTTGCCGAAATAGTTTTATTCATAGCGCGAACAATATCTCAAAAAACCTGCGGGACAAGAATCGAGAATTATATACAGCAAAGAATGAAGGCGCGGAGCAATCCCACCAACAATCAAAAAATATTTTATGGGTATAAAAATTTATCTGCAGAGGTAAAAAACGAGAAGATTAAAAAATTCTTATTGAAACGTATCGTAAAATTTTCATAGCCGAGTTTATTATTTTGCATCCGTCGCAGCATCTACTTCTTTTTGCGTCATGATATGTGGGGTAGCTTCATCGGACGACAAAATAAAATCTTTACTATTGATGCCTTTACCGCCGTTACTGAGCGCATCTGAAACATTTTTCTTCAACACGATAATGGCAATACGGCGATTAATAGGATCATCCGGTTTATCAACAAGAAATGGTGACGCAGAACCCATGCCTTGTACAGTCGCCACATTATATTCTGGGTAACCACCTGCTAGCAGTGCACGCCGCGCCGAATTAGCACGATCCGCAGAAAGTTCCCAATTAGTGTAAGCGGCCCCCGTACCGTAAGGAGTGGAATCCGTATGCCCAGTGACGCTGATTTTGTTGTGCACTTTATTTAACATGGGAGCCAAGGCATTGAGCACAGCCTCCGAATAAGATTTTAAATGTGCACTGCCAGAATCAAACATGGGGCGCTGATCTTTATCAACAATTTGAATACGCAATCCGAGTGCAGTGAAATCAATTAGAATTTGATCTTTAATTTCCTGAAAGACTTCATTTTCTTTAATCTGGGCTTCCATCTTTGCTTGCAAATCATCAAGCTGTTCTTTTTCGACACGCTCTGCTTCTTTTTTTGCTTTTATTTCATTTATATCTGATGCTGTACCTGGCTGTGTATTGTCTTCGGTATCGTCATGATTATTTTGTTTCTCTGCCATTGGGTCAGTTTCACTGGTGTCCACAATGGGTCGCTCCATTTCCACCAACCCTGCATTAACGCCGCCGGTGCCAACATTATATTGGCTTGTAGGATCAGTAAAATAACCCGAAATAGCTCGCTGCTCATCTTTGTTTGTACTGCCCAACAACCACATCAATAAAAAAAACGCCATCATGGCGGTCATGAAATCTGCCAGAGCCACTTTCCACCCACCACCGTGGTGGCCATGACCGTGGCCTTTTTTCTTTTTAATAATAATTGGCTGCTGCGCGCCCTTCTCCATGATCAGTGCCCTTTATTTTTTAGCGCGGTACTGTTCTTCTAACTCTTTAAAGCTAGGACGAACACTGTGATAGAGAACTTTGCGGCCAAACTCCACTGCAATTTGTGGTGGCACACCATTCATCGAAGCAACTAAACAGGCTTTAATACAATCGTAAAAATGCGCTTCATCGCGATTTTTATGATTGAGATAAGATGCAAAAGGGCCAATAAAACCATAAGCAAACAAAATACCTAACAAAGTACCCACCAACGCGCCCGCTACCGAATGCCCAAGCTCAGAAGGTGGCCCACCTAACTTGCCCATAGTAATTACAATACCCAAAACCGCCGCCACAATACCAAAGCCTGGCAAGCCATCAGCAGCAGAAGTAATGGCCCCCGGGATCAACGCAGCTTCCTGATGGTGCCCTTCCAGCTCTTGATCAATGAGCGCCTCTAATTCATGAGGAGCCATATTTCCTGCAACCATAATGCGCAAATAATCGCAAATAAATTCAACGGCGTGATGATCTTTCAAAATAGAAGGGTAATTGGAAAAAATAGGGCTGGCTTCGGGTTCTTCAATATCACCTTCAATCGCCATTAAGCCTTCGCGACGGGTTTTATTAAAAATATCGTACAATAATGTCAGCAACTCCAGATAGCGCAACTTGTCGTATTTCGAGGGCGTCATCAAGGCGCCGGCTGATTTGACCACACCAATACTTACCGCTAGCGGATTACCAATAATCATCGCGCCCAATGATGCGCCACAAATAATTAACACTTCGGTCGGCTGGTATAACGCCATGACAACACCGCCATGCATCACATAGCCGGCAAGAATGCACCCGATGACAACGATGACTCCGAGAATAATATTCACGCACAACTCCCCTATGAGGGTTACAAAACCATAACTCGCTTTGAGTATAGGTTGTATCGTTTGAGGTTCAAGCGCAAAAAATGAATTCATTGCTTCGTGAAAATTAAGGCTCACTGCGGTTAAAATACACCGCAAAAAATGTTCAAATATGCTCCAAAAAGAGCAGACTGTAACGCTAAGGCTTCATTAAATTTACACGCTGAGCATCCCTGACAACCACTGGCACTACATTCTTTTATTAACACGAGGTCGCACAAACTCACCATGAAAATTACTGATTTGGATCAATCGACACAAACACTCCTCGAAGCAGCCGTATTGCGGCGTTTAATTGCTCATTTGACCACGCGTAATGACGTGCAAAATATTAAGTTAATGAATCTCGCCGGATTTTGTCGAAACTGCTTGAGCAAATGGTATGTAGCCGCGGCTAATGAACAGGGTATTGCTCTGGACTATGAGGATGCACGCACGCGTATTTACGGAATGCCCTATGAGGATTGGAAACAACAATATCAAACCCCCGCTAATGCAGAGCAGCTTGCCGTTTTTGGCAAGAAACTCGATTAAGCTCCATTAAAATCAACGAGACTTCAAACAGCTTTCCTCTTCGGGAGCAAATTATCATCCCTGAGTTATATTAATTTAACTTTAAGCGATAGGCCGTCACCGAGTTTTTTGCAAAATTAGGCACAAATACTGTCTGGGACTCTGGGTTATAGCCAATATCTGCAGCATTAATTTTCGCTTGCTGAGTATCGAGTAACAAATCCATGTGCCCATCAATACCGACATAATAAATTAACCCGGGCCAGCAAGAGACGATGACCGCACCGCGACCAACAATTTCAATTCCATCGATAGCCTGCGCAAAACCTGACGCAAGCGGCAAACGGTTTTTATCTTTGTCAATTAATAATAAAGATGTACCTGCTCCCACCAACAAATTATTACCCATAAACTTGAGGCCATTCGCACTTTCAACCTTCTCGAGGTAGGTAGTAACAGCTTCGTTTTGAATTCGGTAAATTTTGTTGGTGCGAGTATCGGACACAAATACAATGCCCTGGGAATCCACCACCACATCATTGAGAAATATTGCTCCTGCAACCGGAATTTTTTGCTCAACTTTTGCTTTTTTAATATTAATAACCACTATCTCATTAATATCTGCCACATATAATTTACCCGCAAATACTGCCATACCCTTAGGCGCGTTAAGGCCAGTTATCCAATCTGAAGCAATTAATTCACCGCCCTCTGTCATTTTGGCAATACCGCCTTTACCATCCACGCCACTAGGGTCACCATCAATTTGCGAGACGAACAAATAGGTAGATTTTTCATCATGATAATAAAATACCGATTCAGGGACCAACAACCCCTGCGTTAACCACAGCTTTTCCAGTGAAGGCCGAGCTTGCACACTGCTAGAGGCCCAAAAGGACAACAGTGTTAACAGCAAAACTTGATGGATTTTTTTCATAGAAGCACACCTGTTTATTTTTTTTACCGTTTCTGACCTTACCGTTAAGTGTAGTCCATGGTAAAAGGCTTTACATAACCTTATGAAATTGCATAACCTTGCAGATTATTGTCATCAATATGAAGAATTTTATGAAAGCCACCATCAAAGATGTTGCCAAACTAGCCGGCGTTTCCTTTAAAACGGTGTCACGCGTTATTAATAAAGAAGGCACCGTCGGCCAAGACCTTCAAGATAAGGTCACAAAAGCGGTCAAAGAACTCAATTATCAACCCAATCTTTCGGCGCGGTTACTTCGCGGCACGGCTTCGTCCGTTGGCTTTATCTACGACAACCCCAACAGCAACTATGTAATAGACATGCAACGCGGGATTTTGGGCGAATGTCACCGTCAAGATTATGAACTGATTATTCACCCTTGCGATGCTAAATCTAAAACCATTATCGACGAAATTGTTCGCATGGTTGACCGCAGCCGAGTCGGCGGCCTGGTGTTAACACCACCGGTATCAGAAATGCCCGAGGTATTAAGTGCGCTCAATAAACACAAAGTGAAATATGTCCGCGTCTTATCTGGCTCAGCACCACCGGACAATTACGCTCCCTGTGTATTTATTGATGACCGTACCGCAGCCTATAAAATCACCCAATACTTAATTGATTTAAGCCATAAAAACATCGCCTTTTTAGGCGGTGATGAGGCGCACAAATCCAGCACCGAGCGTTTGGAGGGTTACAAATCTGCACTCAAAGATAACAAAATTGCTATTGATAAAAAACTCATCATCGGCGGCGAATATTCCTTTGAATCGGGCGTTAAACGTACGCGCCAATTACTCAACAGCGGTCAAAAACCAACAGCCATCTTTGCCTGTAACGACGAAATTGCCGCAGGTACTTTGTTTGCGGCTCGCATTCAAGGTATTGATGTACCACAACAATTATCTATTGTTGGCTTTGAAGACTCGCCATTCTCACGCCAAGCCTGGCCCAATCTCACTACGGCCCAACAGCCAATACGCACCATTGCCCAGCACGCCACCTCACTTCTCATTGACATGATACGCAGCGGTGAAAAGAATATTGAAAGCGAAGGCTTTTACCCCGAATTAATCGTGCGTGACTCTACCTGCCCTGCGCCAGGTAGAAAATCCTGACGGGATAAGCACAAACTTTCCAGCGAGAGCTAATAAGGCCTCACCTAGGGCTTTACTTTCAAGCCCACAAAGCCGACAATGACAACGTTGTCAGATTGTATTTAATCACACTTAATTTATGAATAATCCCTATCCGGAGAAGCCATGTTGTCAGTCACTAGCCCTACCTTAAAGTTACAACCAGAACAAACGCTAATGTTTAAAGAGGCTGGTGAGGCGGCAAACGTAGTACGTCAGCAATTATTGCTCAATAAAACTCGAATTGTAGAGGCGGTCGCGCGGTTGAAAGCCTTTGCTCCCACTGCCATTGTCACTTGTGCACGCGGCAGCTCCGACCACGCAGCCACTTACGCAAAATATTTGTTTGAAACTCAACTCGGGTTGGTGACTGCATCTGCCGCACCCTCGATAACCTCCGTATATTTAGCGCAACCGCAATTGAAAGGTATGCTGTATGTTGCCGTGTCTCAATCAGGGAAAAGCCCGGATTTATTAGCCGCAGTTACCCAGGCAAAAAGCGCAGGCGCACTTACTCTAGCATTTGTGAATGTTGAAGATTCCCCACTCGCAAAGCTAGTCGACATTGTTATTCCACTGCATGCAGGTGCTGAAAAGAGTGTTGCCGCCACCAAATCATATTTGGCAACACTTGCCGCCATTTTACAATTAGTGTCAGTTTGGAGTGATGATGCTGATTTGCAAAATGCTGCTGCCAATTTACCTGATACACTTTCACAAGCATGGCAACTAGATTGGCAATTAGCAGTGAAGCAATTAAGCAACGCCACAAATTTATTTGTTATTGGGCGCGGCATAGGTTTTGGTACTGCACAAGAAGCGGCATTAAAATTAAAAGAAACTTGCGGTTTACATGCAGAAGCTTTTAGTGCTGCCGAAGTCAGACACGGCCCTATGGCAATCGTAAAAGAAAACTTCCCTGTTTTATTATTTACACAACAAGATCAAGCGTTTGATGGTATGGATTCCTTAATTCAAGATTTCCGCTCACGCCATGCAACCATGTTAGTTGCCAGTGAAAAAGTCACCGGTAATGATTGCCTTCCCATCGTGGCTAATGCACACCCTGTTATCGCACCACTGCTAGCGGTACAGAGCTTTTATCGCATGGCCAACGCTTTATCTATTGCACGCGGTTACAACCCTGATGAGCCACCGCATTTGCGTAAGGTTACGGAGACTATTTAATGATTACCGCTCTAGTCAATGGCAAAATATTTACCGGCGAACAATTTGCGGGCAAAGAATGGTTAACCCAGTGCGCAGTTATTATTGAACACGAAAAAATTATTGCTTTGTGTTATGAAAATAATTTACCTAAAAATATTGACCAGCGCATTGATTTAAAAGGCCTTCGTTTAATTCCTGGCCTAATCGACACACAAGTTAATGGCGGAGGTGGCGTATTGTTTAATGATGCGCCCACGGTTGAAACATTACGTGTTATAGGTGCAGCGCATCGCCAATATGGAACTACCGGCTTTTATCCTACGCTAATCAGCGATGATTTAGAGGTAATGGAAAAAGCCATAGCAGCCGTTGCAAATGCGATTGCCGAAGGCGTGCCAGGCGTATTAGGCATCCATTTGGAAGGTCCATTTTTAAACTCCGAACGCAAAGGCGTTCACAACGCAGCGAAATTCAAAATTATCGATGAGACAGCATATCAATTACTGACCTCATTAAAAGTGGGCAAAACCTTAATCACTATAGCACCAGAATTAACCACACCAGAAATCATTACCCGCCTGGTAAACGCAGGCGTTATTGTTGCTGCAGGCCACAGCGCCGCAAACTACGAACAAACAAAAATAGCACTCGCAGCAGGCTTAAGCAGTTTCACGCATTTATTTAATGCGATGACGCCATTCACCAGCCGCGAACCCGGCATGGTAGGGGCAGCTCTCGAAAGTGAAAATGCGTGGTGCGGAATTATTGCCGACAATTTTCACGTACACCCCAGCACATTAAAAATTGCCCACGCGGCTAAAGCAAAAGGCAAAATGGTTTTAGTCACCGATGCTATGCCAAGCGTAGGCTCTAGTGAAAAATCTTTTATGCTAAATGGTGAATTAATTCTCAACGAAAATGGCCGCCTAGCTACTGCTACAGGCACCCTTGCCGGATCAGATTTAAATATGCTCGCAGCGGTTAAAAATACCGTGGAAATGATGGGCATTGAGATTGACGAAGCGATTCGCATGGCCAGCGCCTATCCTGCCGCAATGATGGGAGCTGCGGATAAATACGGTATAATTCGGGTAGGCCATAATGCTAGCATGATTTTAATTGACGACAATTTTCAATTAATTCGCAGCTGGATTGATGGGATTGACGCGTAACCCATTTTTTAATATGACTCGTTTTTAAAATCAATAGATTTAATGTAAGTTATTTTTTTGCAAAAAAATAACTTACAAACTAAACACATCTTTAAATCGTGCAGAGTGCCGACGAGAAATCTCTATCTCGAATCCCGTTTTTAATTGCAATTTATAGCCTCCATTGATCCAAGACTCCACCGTCACGACCTCATTGATATTCACAACTTGCTGCCGATTAGCACGAAAAAAAATACGTGATGGTAAGCGCTCCTCAATTTTACTCAGCGCACGATAAATAATTGCCTTATCAGCCCCCCAATAAACCTGCGTATGATTAGCGCAGCTCTCAAAATAATGAATGTCCTGCAAGCACACCCAATGGCAATGATCTCCATCGCGTAATAACACACGGCTAGTTACCTCAAAGACGTCGTTTTTTTCAACCGATATTGCAGCCGTATTGGTAAGTACCATCAACTTATCTATTGCTATTTTTAGACGCTCAGCTGAAATAGGCTTTAGTAAATAATCAACCGTTGAAAACTCAAATGACCGCAATGCATAATCGGCATATGCCGTAATAAAAATTACTTTAGGTTCATAATCCAACTCTTCCAGCAACTCAAAACCATTTTTCCCCGGCATATTAATATCAAGAAACAATAACTCTGGCCGCTCCTTTAAAATAAGCGGTAATGCATCCCGAGGGTTTTCTGCCTCGCCGCACAACTCAATCTTACTATGCGCTCGCAATAAATCTTTTAGCTCCACTCGCGCCAAACGCGAATCTTCTACAATCAATGCTTTCATAATAAGTACTCAAGTGGTAATACTAATTTGGCTATCACATTATTATCTTCTTGATATAAATTAAAACTGGCAGTGGTTCCATACAACAACTGTAAACGCTCTTGAATGTTTTTTACCCCAACGCCAAATCCGTGGGTATGAGCATTAGCCAACAATTCGCCATGATTGATCACATTACATATCAATTGCTGTTCGGTCTGATAAATGTTCAAGTATAAATCACCACCATCAGGTAACTGGCTAATGCCGTGCTTAATGGCATTCTCCACTAAAATTTGTAGCATCATCGAAGGAACTAAAGCGGATTGAATAGCCTCGCTGACATCTTCTATATAATGTAACCTGTTTTCAAACTGAATTTTTGACAAGGCGATATAATTTCTAACCAGTATCATTTCTTCCATTACTGAAACCTTATCCTGCGAACTTTTGGAAATTGGGCTGCGTAAAATATCAGATAGGACCAAAACCGCTGCTCGCGCTTTTTCACCATCCTCATTGATTAACGCACGAATATTATTTAACGCATTAAAAATAAAGTGCGGATCTATTTTTCCCGCCAAAGCATTGAGTTGTGTTTCTTTCATGTTCTTTTCTAACTGTAGTTGCTTTAACGCAACAATTAATTTTTCGCGTTGCGATACTGATATTTCATAAATAAGTGCCCATAGCAAACAACATAAACCACAGATAAAAGCACAGCTATAAAAATAATAACTATTCCGGACAAAATTTTCGTAATTTTTAATCTCAACTCCATTTAATATGGTATAAATATAAATATAATTACAAGACCAAAGTGCAAAAGCTTGTAGCAAACCTAACAATATAACGATAACCGCAACTCTACGCGCAAAAACAACCAGCGTGGAATTAACCAATTGGTAATGTCGCATCACTGAGCGTAAAACCACACCCATAAAAACGCCAAGTGTAACAAATGAAATAGTAAACGCGATGGGCATAGTTTTGTTTATTTTTTCCAACCCAAGTAAACCAGAAAAATATAAACCACAACCCGCAATAAACCAACCGCACAGGTTGTAGGCCCAAAATTGCAACGTTTTTTCAACATCAATGGGTACGGGGATAGCTAAAGGTTTTAATTGCCAATGCGCCGAGTAACGGTAATACAATAAAAACAAGGCCACAATTAAATTATCGCGAAATGAGCTCCTTAAAGTTCCCGCAAACACATTTGAAGTCGCGCCCGCTGATTGGCTACCAAATAACAAATAAGATGCAATTTGGTTATTTTCAGGCAAATACACATAAGTCATTAAGTACCAAAGGCGTAAAGAAACATCGACAGCCCAAATACTTAATACACTCGAGCAAAATACCAATATCAATATCGTAGGTATTAAAGGCAATAATCGCGACTGTAAAAATTGTTCCCTGGGCTTAATAAGTAAAATATAGACAGAAAATAAAACACTGCAAAAAACTTGAATAGCATTGTTGAAAAAATATTCAACAGAAAATAGATAGCCATCATCGTAATTACTAAGCGACGCAATTGCATTCAATAGAAACCCTACTTGTTTTAAGGCAATTAACACAACAATAGCTTTAACGATATCGCTTATTTTTAGTGATGCAACTATATTATTTTTCCGCTCAGCCTGTATAAAAAAATAAAGCAATGCCCATATCAACATTGCATATTCGCTGTGCGAGAAGGACTCAATCACTTGCCCACATGAATTAGACAGCAAGGAATATTGCAGGGCACAAATTTTTGGCAGCAAAAACACAAGAGTAAAAGAATGTAGCAAAGTG
>JANYIO010000074.1 GCA_025362015.1 Gammaproteobacteria bacterium
GGCAACCTCGTTCGAGCCTGACAACACTCCAGCGCTACCGCATGCACAACAAAAGTCACAGCAACATCAATCTAACACCAACAACTTAGGCACTCGCACAAACCACGACAATACAACACAAGAACACGCTACATTCGAATCACGCCCGAAACAGCCAGCACCAAAAACACAAAAACTGTATGCATACCTTAAAAAAAATAGCGTCACCGCAATGCTCAGTGGCTTAACGCTATTAATATTACTGGGTGCTGGCATTTGGCAATTACAACCCAAACAACCACGTTATGTAGCAGTATTGCCGCCAACACTCAATACAGCTGACATGCAAGAGTCTCAACAAGAATTAGTGAAAGGCGCAGTTTACGATGCTATTCAACAAAGTATCATTCAACTTGATGGGTACTATTTAATTCCACAAAATGAAATTACCGATATTAACGCCACCAACAATAAAGAAGGACTGGAAACTGTACGCCGCGCGACAGCGGCAGATGAATTAATTACGACTGATATTCAATGCAAAATTGAATCTTGTATAATTACTCTGTCACGTTTAATACCGGATGACAAAAATCAAGAAAGTAGACTACGGGTTAAGGAAACAAAGACAGTAGATGTGCTAACGGATAATTATTTGTCGGTGGCGACGATTGTACAGAGTAATGTGGGGGGACTATATTCTGAAAAATTTAATAATGTGTTTGAAGATATAAACGATACGGATTATGCAGCATTCCTGGAAGTAAGCAGCAACCTACGAATTAAAGGTGCAAACCAGGACTTATTAAACAAAATCGATCGCTTACAGAAACGAACAAAAAGTCTGCCAGCCGTGCAAATACTCTATACAGAAATAGCACTAGATCTACACTTTGAAACAAAAAACAATATTTTTTTGGAAAAACTAGAGAAATTTATCGAATTCAGCTCAGCGACGAAAAACAGTAAAAATCACATGTACAATCAATTTTACTTGCAAATCGCACAGAAAAACTTTGAAGAGGCCAACCTTACAATAAACAAGCTAGAAAAGCTTAATACAAGTAATTCAGCTATAAACGAGTTATATGCTTATACAAGCATGGCAAAAAAGGACTATAAATTTGCTATAATTTTTTATAAAAAAGCACTATCCTCAAGAATTACCGCAAATAATTTGTTTTATATTGCAAAAGCGTTTTGGTATGTAGGGAACACATTGCAATCTAAAGAGTACCTTAACCGATCATTGGCTTTATCACCTAATTATTTCAAGTCGCTTAACCTTTTTGGTAACATTGCCTTGGTAGAGGGAAATACCAGCCAAGCAATTACTTTCTTTGAACAAGTCATAGTACAAAAAAATGATGATGTAACCATTTTGAATAACCTTGGTTTATGTTATTTACTGAAAGGTGATTACAAACATGCATTTGAATTATTTAATCATATTTCCAAAGCGGCGCCACAAAACACAACATATATACTCAACAAAGCCGATTCAGAAAATTTAGCAGGAAACATTGAAGATTCAATAAGCGACTATAAAGAAATTATTAAATTAATTAACGTAGAAAACACTAGCACTTTGAATCTGCGGAACATATCTCAAGCCTATGCTCATTTAGGAAATTTTTCTGAAGCTCTCACCGTATTACAACAATTAGAAAAACTAGATCCACAAAGCATTGAAACCACATACACTTCAGCGCTAATACATACGCTCGCAAGTAACAATACATCAGCCCTACTCAACATTGACAATACTTTAAAAAATGGCATGAATACTCTGTGGTTCAGTTTTTCCTGGTTTAATCAGCTATGCCAAGACAATAGATTTATCACTCTTATGAAAGACCATGGAGAGCCAAATAGATGCACCCTCTCCAACCAATAACTTCACTTAAGGACGAGTAGGCTGTATTCCCGGATCTTGTGATTCATAAATTGTCACCTCACCAGAAGCTGTATTTGTAAAAGATGCAACATAAGCAAACTTAATTTCTTCTTGTGTATCACCAATGACTTGTACTTGTGCGATTAAGGTAAGGCCCTGGTCAACAATTTCAACTGCAACATCATGATGCACATCACTGTACTTAGGGTTAACTGCAACGCCGGTTCCCATAAACCGCCAAACACCTTTGTCCCTAGGGTTTTGTTGCATGTTAATTTCAAGAATAGCACGCTCAAATTCTTGTTCCAAAGACGATGATTTCACGCTAAAACTAACCCGCAACGAATCAATATCTTTTTTAGGTTTTGCTGGGTCAACAAGCAACCAATTAGCCGCTTGGCCATTACAAGGCAATGCAGGTGTTAAATTAAAGCTGCGAATAACTTGACTACCTTGTGAAACCTTAATAATTAATTCATTTTTTTTACCCACTTTTTTAGGGGCTGCGGACTTAGCAACGGCTTTCTTAGTTGCTTTTTTAACATTACTTGATTTTTTTTCAACTGCCATGATCTTTATCCTATTCAAAAACGAGAGAGTTCCTAGTATTAATTCCTACAACAAAATAATGTACAGACTACTCTTATCCCAAAAAGCGTCCTTTCATTAATATCGATGCGAAATAACTAGACCAGAAAATTATAGCCTATAAATTAAAATGTACACGCGCAACAAGAAGAAATTTTACAATTTTTATGATGCTAACTACTAAAACTTATAATTAGACAACAGCTTTCTGGCGTTCCATGCATCAAAATTAACAGCACCCACGGCACAAACTCGGTTAATATTTATTGGCAATAACTCAGCTACTAAAATCAATTATCCACATACGTATTTGTCAATTACACAAGATTACACCAACCAGTATTTCCAACGTAAAGTTATAAACAGCCTCAAAAAATATTAAACGCAGCTCATTAAAACTGATAGTTAATATTTAATCCAATAGTCCGCGGACGGGTAATATATTCAAACTGCCCCTGCTGGCCATAATAGGTTGTAGTGCGCTTGCCCGTTATAGCATGGGTATCGCCCAGATTATTCACAAACACACCCAATCGCCAACTGCGCAAGCTGATATTGGCCTGCGCATTGACCATGCTATAACCTGCCAAATGGGCGTAATCCGCGAAATCTTTATTTAGGGCAGTAGTAATATTGCTAGCGTAGTAATAATTAATACCCGCAGTAAATAGTGCGGTGTTAAAAACTTGCTGATAATTCAATCCCAGATTCCATTGGTTGCGCGGTGCGCCTGGCAGCCCATCGCCCGCGTAAGCATTTTCATCACCGCCATTAATACTCATGATTGTTTCTGTTAAAGCTGCATCGCTTAAGGAATAACTTAACCGTAAATTCCACGCCTGATTAAGTTGCGCCAGAGTTTCTAATTCAATACCTTTAGTGCGCGCTGTACCCGCATTTGCCGTTACACCATAGCCCTCTGCAATGAAGGTTTGAACCTGAATTTTTTTCCAATCCATATAAAACAACGCGCCGTTAACATGCAGAGTGCCATTTAAAAAATTGCTGTGGGTACCCAATTCATAATTGACCAAGGTATCGGGTTTATAGCTGCGATTGTGGCCTATCTCAACCGGCAATGTATTGGCCCCGCCGCGACGAAAACCTTCGGCGGCAATAAAATAAATATTGTGGTTTTCATTGAATTTATATTTGGTGCTGAATTTACCCAAGGAGTTAGTTTGATTGTCGTCATCCGACAAACAGTCCAGTGGGTAATTGTTTCCCTCATAATCAGTAGCCGCAGGAAATAGCAAAGAACATACCTTCAAATTATCTTTATAATTTGAATAACGTTCCCCAACAACCACTTCCCATTCCGGTTTTATATCGTAAGCCACCTCGCCATACACCGATCGCTCGTGCAAGGTCTCTCCCTGGATAAATAAATAATCAAGATCATCCGGACGCTTTTCGTCAAATACTGCCGCAAAGCCTGGCACTCGGTCAGCAACTGTGACATCGAGATCATCGGCGCTAAGAAAAGCACCTAGAAGCCAACGCAATGATTGATCATCGGGCGAAACCAAACGCAATTCACCGGAATTTTTAATAATATCGACATCGCCACTTCTGAAAGCAGAAAAATTATCGTATTCCGCATAATAACCAGGACCATAATTGGTAAGTAAATAATCCGTTATGTCTGCCATGCTTTTGGTTGTGTAATCATAGCGACTGGCGCTCGCCGTTAATTTTGCCCAGTCAAAATCGTAAACCGCATCAACACTGGACAAGCGCAACTCACCTTGCATGGGTTGCAAATAGCGGCTCGATGCCGCGTATTGATCGTGAGTAAAACTATCGTTGGCAGCCTGGCGATCTTCAGCATTGATTTTCTGATAGTGATAACTGCTGGTTAATGAAAAATCATCCGTTGGCTTCCATAAAACAGTCGCGCGGATTTGCAGAGTTTCATCCGAATTAATATCGTTTTTTTTGCCACTGAGTAAATAATCGTTATCGATGAAACCTGCGTTATGCTCTTTGCCCAATAACAAACGTACACCTAGCGTATTGTCAAGGAACGGCGCATTCACTACCAAGTCCGTATCGTAATTGAGGCTATCGCTTTCAGCGGTTTGCGAAACAACCGTATTAATAGTCACAGTATTTTTGCTTAAATCCGGTTTGTTGGTTACGTAACGAATCAAACCACCGATGGAAGAATTTCCGTAGAGTGTGCCTTGGGGCCCGCGCAAAATTTCTATTTGCTGTAAATCTTTAAAACTAAAGGTTGGCGGCACAAAAAAACCTTGCAGCGGAATGTTATCCACATAACTCGCCACACTGGCGCCATCGCCAGCAAAATCGTTAGCGTCCATATTGTCCATTCGCAAACCGCGAATGGTGATAGCAGCCGAAGTGCGCGGGCCGTTGTTAATCACCGATAAACCCGGCACCTGGTTGGCGATATCACTCAACGTTGCAAGCGGATTAAGCGCATCCATTTTTACTACGCTAACCGAACCCGAAAAATCTTTTAACAATTGTTCGCGCTTGGATGCGGTGACTACCACCTCCTCAATTTGTGCCGCAGATTCATTAGTACCAGCAAGGACTGGCGCTGAAATCAACAAAAAAAAGAATCCACAAAATAAACCCAGCCTTTGTATCGCCATCGAAAAATAGTTTTTTTGTTTTTGCGAGTAAAACATACGACTAGCCCCAAGTAAGTCCGAAGAATTATTTTAATTTTTTGCATGACTGCGCTTTAAGTTTGCATCATAGGTGGTCAGAAAGTGAATTACACTAAAAATTTTTTATCATCCTGCACTATTTTTCTCAAAAAAAAAGCCGCAGATGCGGCGCTTTTTAAGAAGATAAAATTAATTTTGTCGCAGTGAATTGTACCAAGCCACTTCGCGTGAATGCTTGTCCACGTCAGCAACAACATCTAAGACTAATGCAAACAATGCCATACGAACTAATACGCCATTATCGGCTTGACGAAAAATCGCAAGATTAGGGTTTTGATTTAGGTCGTTATCCAACTCATTTGCATCCGCACGCGAATCGCGCGGTAGTGGATGCATGATAACAGTGTTAGGTTCGCAATACTGAGTGTAGATTGCTTGATTCAAACGGAAGCGACCGCGATACATATCCGCTTCATCTTTACTGTTAAAGCGCTCTTCTTGAATGCGCGTGGAGTAAGCGATATCAATATGTGAAATACTAGTCGTTAAATCATCGGTGACAGTGACTGCGTGGCCCGCATTACGTAATTCTTCTACGATAGATTCAGGCATTGCTAATTCTTTGGGTGACACCAATACAACTTGCACATTGTTAAACACACACAAAAGTTTGCAGAGCGAATGCACGGTGCGGCCATGCTTTAGATCACCAATCATGGCAATACGTAATCCATCAATACTGCGACCCTTTGATCGCAACTCCTTACGAATGGTATACAAATCTAATAGTGCCTGACTGGGATGCTCATTAGCACCGTCACCGCCATTAATCACCGGCACGCGACTCGCTTCAGCAAACTCTGCAACTGAACCTGATTGTGGGTGACGCATACAAATCACGTCGCTATAACCTGAGAGTACTCGTGCGGTATCGTACAACGACTCGCCTTTGGTAATCGACGAGCTTTCAAAACCCGTGGTCTCGCGTACATTACCACCCAGCAAATTAAACGCCGCACCAAAACTCACACGCGTACGTGTGCTCGGCTCAAAAAACATATTGCCAAGAATTGCACCTTCAAGTACACGCGTCATTTTTCGGCGTAACGCATAAGGCTCCATAGCATCGGCCACATCAAAAATGCGCTGAATGTCGACACGTTCAAATTGTTTGATAGAGAGAATATGAGCGCCAGTAAAGTTCACAGAAAGTCCTGAGCGGCGAGCCGCATAAAAGTGTAAGAGGGCAAAACAATGACAGCCATTTTAACGGCAGAAACGGGAAGCACAAATGATTTTGCAAGGAATTTTAATGTACTGTAAATTAAACACCTCGCAGCAAGCAGCGCGCCATGCTTTTGTAACAATAGTTTTGTTCCAAAAATCTATTCCGTGGCAAGCTACGGGGAATTTAACCCTCGCTTGCGATTAACAAAGGATTTTCTCCACGGGAACCAGCGGTAAACGGCTGGTATCTGCACGAATATCTTTCTTCGGCAAGCTTGACTGCAAACGCGACAACACCATTTGTGCAGTTGCGCGATAAGTCGTTAATTTACCCCCCATTACGGATAACACCCGCGGCTGATGTTCGTTATCCACAGCAAACAAAACGTCACGTGGACGAGCAAAAGCATTTTTATCGCTGCGAGGTAGTACGCGCAAACCGGCAAAACTTTCAATCTGTTCTGCAACCACGTTTAAATGGGGAAAATAATGTAGCAGCGTGGCTAATAAATATTCTTGTTCGACGGCGGTGCAATGTGCTTTTTCTGGAGCCTCAGTATGTAGCTGCTCCGTAGTACCTAACAATAATTTACCTTGCCAGGGCAAAGCAAACACGGCACGCCTATCTTGCGGTGCTTCAAGATAGAAATATTGTTTTAACAAGGGTGGTAACAATAAATGGCTGCCCCGCACTAAATCAACGTCAGGTAATGGTAAGGCTGGCTGTACCCGCGCCAATACATCTCGCGCCCAGGGGCCTGCGCAATTTACCAACACTCGGCAACTCACTGAATCTTGTCTCCCGGCAATTTCGTAACTCACTTTGCAACAGCTGGCATCACGTTGCGCACTGACAAATCGCGCGGGCATATGCAACTCTGCGCCAAGAGCTTGCGCTGAATGTAACACTGCGCGCGTCAATGCAGCATCATCAGTTTGTGCTTCGTGATAACGAAAAATCGCCTGCAAATTTTCTTGTTTCAACCCATCAAGGTCACCCCAGCTTGTTTTGGGTAAACTGCGAAACATGGCATTTTTATCCAATCCTGCAAGCAATGCATACAAACTCAACCCGGCGCGAATGGTCAGTGGGCTACGTGTCGAATCTTTATATAACGGAATATGCAAGGGTTGCAATTTTACTAATTCCGGCGCGAGCTTTAATAGTAACGCGCGCTCATACAAACTCTCCCACACCAAGCCAAACTGTGCGCTCTCTAAATAACGCAAACCACCGTGAATTAATTTTGATGATTTACTCGAAGTACCCGCCGCTGGCGCCGTTTGTTCTAGCAGCAGTACCGAATAACCTGCAGCCACCGCTGCTTGTGCGACTCCGGCCCCTTGAATGCCTGCGCCAATTATTACTAAATCGTATTTCATCCAAAATGCCCAAAGTAGAGTTATGCAAGTATAGGCCCGAGCTTTAGCAACGAATAAATCATTGCAGCCAATTAGCCATCTTCACCTTCCAAATTTGGAAACGTGATTGTATTTGAATATTTTCAAGTGGCGTAAAAATATCATCGCCTTGTGGCGACTGCCATTCGCTTGGCATTCCCCCAGCCAGATAAGCAATACCTTGCAAAGTTGCATCGGTGTTGTTGCTGCGATGAACTTGAGTGTGCGTAAGATCTGCGATTTTTTGGCAGACAGCATCTGCATTACTGAGACCACCACTAATAATAATTTTTTGCACCTTGCTTGGGGGATTGCCTGATATATTCATTAATTCAATATTAACAACAATTTGAAAAATAACTGATTCAATCCAGGCAAGTATTTTTTCGTAGGGTGATAAGTGTTCGCTAAATTGTGATTGTAAATCCGTTCGCCAATAAGGTGCGCTCAAACCACCTACTGCATTTAAAAAATAACAATCCTGTGCTGGATTAAGTGCAACTGCTTTATTAATTTCTTCTGGTGTAATTTGCAGCCCTATATGTTGCTGTAAAAAACTGATAGCAGATACCGCACCGTTTACTGTTGCCTCCCAAGCATATAGCGATTCCGGTAGCGGTTGCGGCAACAGGGAATCTATTCCTATAACATAATCGGTGAATTCTGCCGCATAACAAGTGGGTGACGCCAACGCTACAACTGCTGTATTTATTTTAGGTTGCGACAACAATAAGGGGCTTACTAATAAGCCCTTTGGCGCATTCAGATTTTCGCTCACTCGCTGAATAAAAGCGCCAGTCCCTATATTGACATAACAGGCAGATTGATCGGGCAAACCGTGTGCAAATAATGATGCACCCTGATCTCGTGCGCTAGCGGAAAACGGAACTGGATAACCACCGAAAATTAAATCACCAAAATAACTATTGTGAAATAAACATTCTGGTAATACAGATTTTTGAATATTAAATAAATCGAGCAGAGATTGATCCCAATTATTATTTTCTAAATTCCACAGCAAGGTACGCTGGGCATGACCGGGATCGACCATATTTTTTTTCTGCAGCAAATGCCAAAAAATGTAGCTTACTATGGGGCCAACACCGAGCCTGTTATTTTTTAACGCTTGCGCTACAGCTGGATAGTTTTCAATACACCAGCGTATCTTACTGGCACCATAATGCGGTGATAAACGCAACCCGGTAATCGCTTGCACTTGTTCATGAGAGATAGGAATATTTTTTAGAATATTCTCGCCGCGAATATCTTGCCAACTGAGTACCGGTGTTAATGCTGCGCCAGTTTGATTATCCCAACATAAAAGCGATGAACCCTGCCCTGCAAAACCTACTGCGCGCACCTGACGAATATCATCGCCCAGCGCTAGTTGAATTTTTTGTAAACAATCCTTAATGCCGCTGAGAATTTCTTCGCCATCTTGTTCGATAAAATTTTGCACGCAATTTTCTGGCTGATAATTTTTCGTAATGCATGGCGCAGAAAAACAATACAACTGCTCACCATTGCAGTTATACACCGCAACGCGTGAGCTTTGGCCGCCCTGATCTATGGCGAGAATAAGACCTTGAGTCGATTGGGTCATGAATTTTATTCTTTAATTCCTCCCACTACACCAATATGAGATTAGCAAGTAATTGTAAAGATAAATTAAAGTTGTAAAAAAAGCGGCCAAAGCCGCTTTCATATTATTCGCCCAAATTGGGATTAGGAATAAACCCGCCATAAGGGAATTGTGCGATTTTATCGCTGCCGCTTTTGACCTCACTGATTTTAGCTGGGCCCTCTTTTTCAACTTCATCGATACGCACTATGGAGTGCATGGGAATATAAGAGCGCTTTACACCAGCGAATTCAGCTTTGAGCTTTTCTTCAGCCGGATCAATTAACAATTGGCTGCGTTCGCCAAACACAAATTCTTCTATCTCAATGAAACCATACATTTCACTTTGATAGATGGCGCAGGCAAAAAGTTCGTACACTTGGCCTTGATTAAGGAAAATGACGCGATAGACGGGTTTTACTGCCATAGATATCTCTTAAATAAATACATAATGAAACTTAAAAAGCCGCGCAGAATACCACACATGGGCCTAATTCTCGCAGACTTGAGTGCTTTTTGACAGATCCGCCAACTCCACCTGGCGCATTACCCTCCTTACGCACCATATAAGCCAAATTGGCAAGCTTAAAAAATTCGACGATTGATAGCAACTCGCATTAACGGTAACCTTCTCACCTTGTGATGAACAACTGTTAATTAAGTAGCCAGTTGAGCCATCACCGCAATATGTCTGCTACACCCCTCAATAAAGTAGAGCCTAAAGATGCAAACCAAAGAAATTCTCAGTCAATTTATTGAAGCCATGCGTGTCGAAGACTTCGGTAGAGCACTGAGTTATCTTGCCAGGGAAGACTTTCTATACGTGGGCCCGAACATGACCTTTACCAACCCCGAGGATATGCTCACCTTTTTATTTGGTATGGCCAGCATTCAAAAAGATATTATTCTGCGTCATATCATTGTTGAGGGCGACTCAGCTTTTGCAGCTTTAGACTACCAAACTTACTATGAACCGATTGGCGATGTCCGTATTGCTCTCTGGGCAACGATTAAAAATGGTTTAATTTGCACGATGGAAGGCTTCTACAATGCGGCCGTAGTAGAAAATATGCTAGATGTTAATAACTCTTGACCGCTATAATGCGCGCCTGCTTTTGAATATATTTTAATCAGGTTTGCTTCCCATGCTTCTCAATGAAATATCCGTCACTGAAACTCCCGCGATTACTGCGACTGAAATGCCTAACACGCTTAGTGAAATGCCAAGCAGTGAAATGCAAAGCAAGAAGCTCTATATCAAAACTCACGGCTGCCAGATGAATGAATATGATTCATCACGGATGAAGGATTTGCTTGGCCAGTCGCACAATATGGTTGCGACTGAAGATCCTGAAGATGCGGATGTTATTCTCATTAATACCTGTTCCATTCGCGAAAAAGCACAAGAGCGCCTGTTTCACGAACTGGGCCGCTGGAAACAACTCAAGAAGAAAAAACCTGGCTTGATCATTGGCGTTGGCGGTTGCGTTGCCAGCCAGGAAGGTGCCGCTATAGCAAAACGCGCACCCTATGTGGACCTTATTTTTGGCCCACAAACTTTGCATCGCTTACCCGAAATGATGGAAGCCGAACGCCGTAATGGCGCAGCAGTAATTGACATTAGCTTCCCTGAAATTGAAAAATTTGACCATTTGCCACAACCAGATGCCGATGGCGTAAGCGCTTTTGTATCCATTATTGAAGGCTGCTCAAAATATTGCACCTTCTGTGTAGTACCTTACACTCGGGGTGAAGAAGTAAGCCGTCCTCTGGCCGATGTGCTGACCGAAGTCGCCCACTTAGCCAAACAAGGTGTGCGCGAGGTGAACCTGCTGGGACAAAATGTAAACTCCTATCGCGGCGCCGGTGCCAATGGTTCGATCGTAGATTTGGCCGAATTGATTACCTATGTCGCCGCAATTGATGGCATTGACCGCATTCGTTTTACGACCTCGCATCCCGTCGAATTTAGTGATGCCTTGATTGACGTTTATAATGAAGTACCCGAGTTAGTCAGCCACCTTCACTTGCCCGTACAAAGCGGCGCTGACCGTATTTTAATGGCAATGAAACGCGGCCATACCGCACTTGAATACAAATCCAAACTGCGTCGCATAAAAAAGAATCGCCCCAATATCAGCTTCTCATCTGATTTTATTATTGGTTTTCCCGGTGAAACCGAAGCAGACTTTGAAGCAACCATGAAGCTGATACACGATATGGATTTCGATACATCCTACAGCTTTATTTACAGCCCACGCCCAGGCACTCCGGCTGCTGATTTGCCCGATGACACCCCCGAAGAAACCAAAAAACTGCGCTTAAAAATCTTACAGGATCGCCTTATCCAACAAGCTATGGCAATTAGTCGCCGCATGGTAGGCAATGTTGAGCGGGTGCTCGTGACCGGGTACTCCAAAAAAGACCCGGGCCAACTTTCTGGCCGCACCGAGAATAATCGCGTCGTCAACTTCCGCACTGACGATGTAGACTTAATTGGTAAGTTTGCGGATATAAAAATTGAAGAAGCTCTCACCAACTCATTGCGCGGTAGCGTGGTAGCGTCGGAATTGGACGCAGATTGGGTGCGCTAGCGTAGAAATGGGTAACTAGCTCAGAAATGGGTGAACCAGACGCCACAAGTTTGTGCTATTCACGAACAAGTCAATAGTAAGTCTTTATCCTGAAGCCTTTATAGTTTAGGCTTCGAGATTCCACAGTCATACGAGCTCGCTACAGACATTGAACAGCCACCCTCATATCGCTCCTGAACCTGTCGTTCAGCATCTCGCGCTGGAACCTAATGATAGCCGCCGCCTTGCTAATCTCTGCGGACGCCTTGGGCAACACATACAGCAAATTGAGCTGCGTCTTGACATTGAAATACATAGTCGTGGTAACGAATTTACGCTGGTAGGCTCCGCGCAAGCAACCAACACAGCTGCAGAATTATTACGCCATCTTTATCATGAAACTCAATCAATCGAATTAACGCCTGACGAAATTCATTTAGCGTTGCAAACTTCTGGCATTGAAGCGCTTATGGATCAATTAAATACGCCACTTAAAACACCTGACGACAACAAACTCAACGATAACTCAATCTCAAGTGTCACATTGATTCGCACCAAAAAATGCACTATAAAACCGCGCGGGCTCAATCAACTAGGCTATGTAAAAGCAGTACAAGAAAATGATATTAACTTTGGCATTGGCCCTGCAGGCACAGGCAAAACATACCTCGCAGTTGCCTGTGCAGTTGAAGCACTGCTGAAAGATCAAGTTGAACGTATTTTATTGGTTCGCCCTGCCGTTGAAGCAGGTGAAAAACTGGGGTTTTTACCCGGCGATTTAGCCCAAAAAGTAGACCCTTATTTACGCCCTCTTTACGATGCTCTGTTCGAAATGCTCGGCCATGAAACTGTAGGAAAGTTAATGGAGCGCGGCATCATTGAAGTTGCGCCACTTGCTTTTATGCGCGGCCGCACCCTAAACAATTCTTTTGTCATTTTGGATGAAAGCCAAAACACAACGCAGGAACAAATGAAAATGTTTCTAACGCGAATTGGTTTTGGCACCACTGCCGTTATTACTGGCGATCCGACACAAATTGATTTGCCGCGCGGCCAAGCATCCGGCCTGCGCCATGCCATTACCGTATTAGAAAATATTCCGGGAATTAGTTTTACCCACTTTAATGCGAAAGATATTGTGCGGCATCCATTGGTTTTAAGCATCGTAGAAGCTTACGAAAAATTTGAAAAATCACACCCCAAGCAGAGCTAATGCAACAAAATGTCTTACCAGATTGATATTGAAATCAATAGTATTAATAAGCAGATTCCCAGTGTCGAAAGTATTGAGCGCTGGATTAGTGCTGCATTACATAGCGATGAATTAGTCAACGCAGAAGTCAGCGTATATATCGTCGACGAAGCCGAAAGCCAGGAATTAAATTTTCAGTATCGCGCTAAAGATAAACCTACCAATGTGCTTTCTTTCCCTGCGGATATACACGAAGAAGTTGGCGTGCCTTTGCTGGGTGATTTAGTTATTTGCGCACCGGTAGTGGCACGTGAAGCAACAGAGCAAGGCAAAAGCCTCGATGCGCATTGGGCACATATGTTAATTCACGGAACCTTACATTTACTCGGTTACGATCACATCGAAGATGATGAAGCAAATGTAATGGAAGCACTGGAAACATATTTAATAACGCAGATGAATTTTCCCGCGCCTTATGCGGAAATCGTCCAAGTTGAAACCAATAAAATTAAAGCCACCCAAGAATAACATAACAGGTAGTAAGAAAATGTCGGAAGACCATCCTAGTAGTACGCATACTGAAAAACACGAAAAATCATGGCTTGATAAATTACTGCATACTTTCAGTACTGAACCAAAATCACGCGATGAATTATTGGAAATTATTAAAGACGCTGCCAACAATCATTTACTCGATCAAGAAGCGCTCAGCATTATTGAAGGAGCACTTGATGTTTCTTCATTACAAGCACGCGAAATAATGATTCCCCGTTCGCAAATTATTGCGATACGCATGAACGATACACCACAAGAGTTTTTACCCTTGGTGATTGAATCAGGTCATTCACGCTTTCCGGTTATTGGTGAAAGTAGCGACGACATTAAAGGTATTTTACTTGCTAAAGATTTATTACCGCTAGCGCTGAATGGAACTGAAAATTTCAATCTGGAAACAATTTTACGGCCCGCTAATGTGATACCTGAAAGTAAACGCGTTAATATTTTACTGCGTGAATTTCGCGAAAACCGCTATCACATGGCATTAGTCATGGATGAATACGGCGGCATTTCTGGCTTGCTGACAATTGAAGATATTTTAGAAGAAATCGTTGGCAATATAGAAGATGAAACTGATGGTGAAGAGGGTGATACTTTTATCAAACGTGTCAGTGATACAGACTATATTATTAAAGCCCTCACACCGATTGAAGTATTCAATGAACATTTCTCTGCCAGATTAAGTGAAGAAGATTTTGACACTATTGGTGGAATTCTTATGCAAGAATTTGGACATATTCCTAAACGCAACGAAGTGGCTGTTATTGACAACTACCAATTTCGCGTACTCTACGCCGATAACCGTCAGGTTCATTTACTGCGGTTAACGATTATCTAAACTGTTACTGTACAAAGCATGATCAAATGGGAAGCAGGTTTTAACCAGCGGATAAATAATGAACCTTAATGAATTTTTCCGTTATTAACAATTTCTACTTTAAATTCCCTATTGGCTTCATGCTCAGAAATAACGGCACAATAATAATTCATTTTACCTTGTATTTTGTGCGCCGGATAAATATGTATGTTAGCACCTCCACTTTCCGGCTCGTAAAATCCATCTTCAGAATTAAACAAAGGAATAAAATCACGCGACGCAATTTTATTATACAGCTCCTCTGGAGCATCCTCTTCAAGCATAATTTTTAAATGTTCAGAAACATCCTCTTCCGTATAAATTATACACAGAGATTTAGATCCATCGCGGGATAGCAACGCAAACCGCGAGGGGCCTGTCAAATAATAATACTCACCCACATCCAAAGAATCACACACCGACTGAAAATATTGTGCAAGCTGTACATCGGCAAAGAAAGGCGTGCCACTATCTATCGCTTCGGATTTAATACTGCTCGACAATTCATTGAAGTATGCATATTGCATTTGATGGATAGTGTTTTCGAGAAGATCCAACATATTCTCATCACTTTTTCTCAAATAGTAATGTATTGTATTATCATTAAATGCTTTTACTGCATCCATCGGGGTAGCGTAACCCGTTAGTAATATTTTCTTAATCGCCGAATTTTTTATTTGCTCACAAAACTCAATGCCATTCATTGCTGGCATGGAATAATCAACCACCAGTACCGAAATTTCCATCATCCGCATTTCATCAAAGCGCTTTAAATTGGGGCGCGTAAGTACCTGTTGAACCCACTTATCTGATTCTCCATGCGCCTCATGTTTTTCATCTGCCTCCACCAAATGTTGCGTGCGTTGCTGCTCATTGATGTAAGAAAGGGCTGTTTGTGGGTTATCAAATACCTTAACATTAAACTGCCGTGAAAAAGTCATTGCAAGTGTTGATAAAAATTCAGCGTTATCATCTACAAAAATGATTTGTGTAGGATAAAAACAGAGGGGAATTTTTGATTTCAATCTAACATCCTATGGAATTTTTAACGGCTGAGTAGTGGCATTTAATTAAATTAGTACAGGCATTTAACTAACATAGGCTTAGTATACACAAGATATTACAAGCCAATTCAAGAATGCAGTAAATAACACACTTAACTCAAGCAACGGTTAATATACATGAGCTCAATCCACAAAATCCCTTACAAAATCTTTAATAAATAATTTATGTACAATCGGGCGTCAAAAAAGCTATTTTGTGTTTACCCATTGACAGTTACAGTAAAAAATTTAAGTTGCGATATTTTTTACTGTCAGGTCGTTTAAATTAACATAAATATCAATTCATCCTTTACTATGCCCGCAATAGATTATCTAGCGCTACCTGAATTACTACCAACAAAAACGTAATCTCTAGTGTAGCCATAAGTTTCGCATTTTCAATCGACACTCACATTAATAAGTTCTCTGCAGATGTATATCCTTTATGAAGCTATCCACTACTGCCAACTACCTACACAATCTCCCCTCTGGGTTAGCTTGTTTAATGTCCATTATAGCAGGCGGAATTCTTCCACTTAGTGTTGCGCCATTTAATATTTGGCCATGCAGTATTATAAGTTTAATCATTTTGGCATTATTGATTAATCAACAATCATTAACCCTCGTATTATGGCGCACCTGGTTTTTTGGGGTGGGGATGTATGGCGTCGGTGTTTCATGGGTGTACGTTAGTATTAGTGGTTTTGGTGGCGCGCCAATACCTTTAGCGTTAATTCTGGTATGTATTTTCGTTTTTTTTCTGGCAGCGGCTTTTAGCCTACCGTTTTATATATTTGGTCGCTGGCTCAGCCGCAACCCCTTAAGTTTATTAATTGCCTTTCCCGCCCTCTGGCTGCTTATTGAATGGCTACGCACTTGGCTATTTGGTGGTTTTCCATGGCTATTCATTGGTTATGCGCACTTACACACCTGGCTCTCAGGTTGGGCGCCGGTAATGGGCGTAATGGGCTTGAGTTTGATCAGTGCAGCAACTGCCGGGGTAGCAGCAGAGTGGATATGGCAAGCACAAAAATCGCGCAACTTAATTATCGCCTCTGTTATTACCGCTTTGTTGTGGGGCGCAGGTTTGGGTTTACAAAAAATAACGTGGACTACCGCATCTTCTGAGCCCATTAGCATTGCCATAGTGCAGCCCAATATGGCGCAAGAAAATAAATGGCAAGCAGATTTTCAACAAGCCACGTTAGATTTACTGAGCGAAAAAACGGAACCGCTATGGGATCATAAAATTATTATTTGGCCAGAAGCCGCAGTGCCGGTTATTTACAGCGAAGCTTTGCCCTTTTTAAATGAAATGAACCGAACTGCAGCTGATCATCATGCTGGTTTAATTACCGGCATTATTTTTGATGATCAAAACACCGAACGTTACTACAACTCTGTAGCCACCTTTGGCGATGCCATTGGCATTTATCATAAACGCAGGCTAGTGCCTTTTGGCGAATTTGTACCTTTAGAATATTGGTTGCGCGGAATCATACATTTTTTAAATTTACCCACGTCTATTATTAGTTTCGGCGCTGAAGATCAACACGGTTTAAAAATTGATGATATTTATATTTCACCCTATGTTTGTTATGAAGTTGCTTACCCGGATTTAGTCGGTAGTAGTGCAATGGATGCACAATTATTAATGTCCGTCAGTAATTTAGGATGGTTTGGTGACTCACTAGGGCGACATCAATTTATGGAAATGGCGCAAATGCGCGCTTTAGAAACACAGCATTATTTTGCTTACAGTACTAATAATGGCCCGAGCGCCATCTTTGACCGTAAAGGCGATATTCAGGCGCAAACAAAGGCCTTCGAGCAAACCACACTTAGCGCAGAGGTATATGCAACTTACGGCTCTACCCCATTTATGCGCTGGGGTAGTATGCCGCTAGCAGGCACATGTATTTTATTGTTGTTGGGTTTATATTTGCGTTCATTGAAGCAACGCACTAACAACCACATAGCAGAAAATTAATTTAAGCTAATGCGGATTGTGATTCCCCAGAAATATTAAGTAAACTCAATAATTGATGCTGTTGATTGAGAGAAGTAATGACTTCACTGCGTGGAGACAATGGCGACATACCTACCCACTCAAAACGCCAGCGCCAGAGACTAGGGGCAACAAGATCGCCACGCAACTCAATCATTTCAAAACGACGACTATCTAACTGAAAAAGTTCACGTAACTGAAATGCAAAATGCTCTGCATTTTTTGCCACCAAACTGGAAGCTTGCTGAGCCAAGGCCGCCACAAATACATATTCACGCCCGAAAGCCTGGATATGTTGTACCGCCAACCGAATGTTCTGCCCTAATCTGTTCTGTAACTCAATACTCACAAATGAACCAGGTAATACCATGTATGCATCCTTTATTTTTTTACTAATATTTTTCTGCTAACACTGAACCTGCCAACTCGCAAACCCAATATGAATGCATAAATAAAATAGATATTTTAACGTCAATAAGTTGAACTTATTGACTAGAGTAATGTCACCTTTATTTCCGACACAACTTGTTGGCAAATGTTTAAAAAATCTTACTGCTTGCGAGCGGGAGTTTACGCTTAAAAGATGTCAGTTCAAGTTTGTTTATAGTTAAGTGAGATATTCTTCCAAAAAAATAATCACTCTTTAAAATTTGTTCAAAAGTACAGCAACTATGTTTCTAAAGTACAGCAATTATGTTTCTTTTAGTGGCCTACGTTGAGCGATTGGGTAACAACAAGCACACACTTTCCTATTACATTAACGCCCATCGCATCAAACAGTCTTTACATTAAAGAATATCGGTGACATCAAGATACTGCACTACGCCGCTATCAGGAATAAAAACGTCACTCGCAACAAAAGTTGCGCAAGAATCCTCTTCTGGCTCAGCATTAAAATTTGAATTAGTGTGCAGATCGGTAAAATTAAATAACGTTGTGTCTGCTAGTTGTGATGGTGAAACATTTTTGATGGCAGAAAAAAGTGTTTCTGTACGACCCGGGTATTGTTTTTCCCAAGCATGCAACATGTCTTTGACAACTTGACGCTGCAAATTTTCTTGTGAACCACAGAGATTACACGGAATAATTGGAAAACTTTTTTGCCGTGTAAATTCAATGATGTCGCTTTCTTTACAATAGGCTAGCGGGCGAATAATGATATTGCGCTTGTCGTCTGATAACAATTTTGGTGGCATAGCTTTGAGTTTGCCGCCGTAAAACATATTTAAAAAAAGCGTTTCAATAATGTCATCACGGTGGTGCCCAAGCGCAATTTTCGTTGCGCCTATTTCATCCGCAAAACTATATAAAGTGCCACGTCGTAAACGCGAACACAAACCGCAGGTTGTTTTACCTTCAGGAATAATTTCTTTAACAATACTGTATGTATCTTTTTCAATAATATGGAAAGCCACACCGAGCGCCGAGAGATATTCCGGCAATACATGTTCAGGAAATCCCGGCTGTTTTTGATCCATATTAACGGCCACAATTTCAAAATTTATCGGTGCAGTTTTTTGCAAGCTCAATAAAACATCAAGCATGGTATAAGAATCTTTACCACCAGAGAGGCACACCATTACCTTATCGCCCTCTTCGATCATGTTGTAATCCACAATCGCACTACCGACTAAACGCCGTATGCGTTTTTGCAACTTGTTGAATTCAAGACGATCCTGGCGAACATGGAGTTCATTCATAGTGGCTAACTCAAAATCGTGGCTTAACGCCAGCGCTTAACAAAGAGGCGCGCATTGTACGGATTTTGCGCACAACAAGGAATAACTGTTACTAGAAGAATATTCAATGACGGCAACTTTAAACCCACTACCATTGTCGAATCGTCCACCACAGGCTATGTATTGCCTTCACTCACTCATTAGATTGCCGCTAGTTGGCCAAAAATCACGCAAGGCGTATGCTGTAGAGCCTGCTGTCAATCAATACAGGTGATGGCACAACCTTTGCTGATGCACTACCAAGACACTTTGAATTAGAGGGGAATATTGATGGCAATTTTGCAAACTATGTGGCAAAAGATTTCCGGGAAAGCTAGCGATTCTGAGACAACGCAAATAGAACCCCCATTAAGCGAGCTAAATAAAGCTCTGGCCTCGTTGAGCGCAATTAGCCTGAGCACTACCCAGCCAGATCAGTATTTGCTGCTGCGCCGGCTACATGCTCAGCGCCAACTTATCGAAGTAAAAATTAACGGCAATAGTCAAAGCTACCAAACCTTGATTATGGCGATTGATATTGACCGCGGCCTATTGTGGCTAGATGACTTGTTCCCCAGCCAGCGCCAATTAAAAGTGGGTGACAACATAACCTTGCGTCACCATCGTAACGGCGAGCAATTATGCTTTAGCTCCCCGATAGTGGCATGGGGTGACAGTTTTGGTGCTAATGGTTTGGCCATTCTACTGCCGGAAGGGCTCAGCTATCAGCCTCGTCGGCAGCATCTGCGCTGCGATTTAAGTCAAAATTTATCCCTTACCGTAAAAATTCGCCCCGTGGGTCACGAGCCAAGTTATGGCAACCTGCAAGATCTTTCGCTCGGTGGCCTGGGTTTACGTGTGGCAGGCAATCTCCTTGGGCAATTACGTCACGGCGCTTTGCTGCCAGTATGCGAACTCAGCCTTAGTGACGAATTACTGATCCGCTGTAGCGCTCGCGTCCGCGCTTTCTCCATTACCCGCGCACCTCATCGCTGCACTCTCATTAGCGCGGAATTTGTGGATATCAGTGTTGAACGTCATCACCAATTACAACAATTTTTATATAAGACGATACATAGCAATTCTCAGTCGCCATCCCAACAAATATTGTCACAACAATTTGATCAACCAGAATTGAATCTACGCACAGCTTAAATACAAATAGCTTATAAAAGCACACGCAGTTTGTTAACCTAAAAGAAAATATATATCCCAGCACAAACAGATGAACGAAGAAAGGAGGCAGAGTAAGCAAAAACAGAACAGGGTCGCAATTAAATATGGGTTGTTAACAACAGATTCACTATAATTAAAATTGATACAACTCCCAAGAGAAAAATATGTTATCCGCCACTGAATTGCTTGAACTAGACCGCGAATATCTTTGGCATCCTTACACTTCATTTACCAATCCCTTAGCTGTTCTACCTGTACGCAGTGCGCAAGGTGTACATATTGAGCTAAGCGATGGCCGAACATTAATTGATGGTATGTCATCGTGGTGGAGCGTGCTCCATGGATACAACCATCCCGCCATTAATAAAGCTATCACTGATCAAGTCAATCAATTTTCACACGTTATGTTTGCCGGATTTACCCATGAACCTGCGGCAACCTTAGCGAAAAAATTAGTTGAAATAACACCCGTAGGATTAAACAAAGTTTTTTTTTCTGATTCAGGTTCAGTTGCCGTTGAAGTCGCACTTAAGATGGCCATTCAGTATTGGCACTCGCAAGGCCAGGCGCAGCGCACAACATTTTTAGCGCTTAAGAACGGCTACCATGGCGATACCTTCGGTGCTATGAGCGTGTGCGATCCACACACAGGCATGCACCATTTATTTCATCAAAGATTTTCTCGCAATTTATTTGCTGAGGCACCGAGCTGCGCCTTTGATGAAAAATGGGATGACCGCCATTTCAACGATATATCAAATCTAATACAACGCAATCGTCAAAAAATTGCTGCTGTTATATTAGAGCCTATTGTTCAAGGTGCAGGTGGAATGCGATTTTATTCGCCCATCTATTTACAGCGCGTACGTAAAATATGTGATGAAATGGAAGTGCTACTCATAGCCGATGAAATTGCCACAGGTTTTGGTCGCACAGGAAAACTTTTTGCGTGTGAGCACGCTGGCATAAGCCCCGATATCATGTGCGTAGGTAAAGCGCTTACCGGCGGCTATATCACCCTCGCCGCCACACTCTGTAACGATAAAGTAAGCGATGGTATTTGCAATGGAGGTAAAGGTGTTTTTATGCACGGCCCAACCTATATGGCCAATCCGCTTGCGTGCGCAGCTGCCAATGCCAGTATTGATTTATTATTAAACAATGATTGGCAAAAAAAAGTTACCAATATGGGAAAACAATTACAAACCGAATTAGCACCTTGCCGCACATTAGAAGCCGTTGCCGATGTCCGGATACTTGGCGCAATAGGTGTTGTGGAATTAAAACAAACGGCTGACGTTGCGACCTTGCAACCACAATTTGTGGACCAAGGCATTTGGGTGAGACCCTTTGGCAAACTGGTTTATATAATGCCACCGTTTATTATTAACACACAAGAATTGAAAAAATTAACGAGTGGCATTTTTAATGTTGTGAGCAAGCTATAAAAAATCTCCACAAAAACCAAACAACAACTGTTAAGAAAAAATATTTAAGAAAAAAATCATTCAGAAAAAACAGATTGTTAAATTATTGGATTTTTTTAATCCCCACAGCTGCACGCACTTTTTCCAATAATGGCTTACTATAAGAGCGAGCTTTGGCCGCACCGGCTTGCAACATTTCTTCAATATGTGCGGGATTATCTAACAACAGTTCGTATTTTTCACGCGCGTCACCCACATGACCATTAATCAATTCGAATAATTGTTTTTTTGCTTCACCCCACGCAATGCCATCGGCAAACGCCTGGCGCATTTCGGTTGTTTGCGCAGGCGTTGCAAAGGCTTGCCAAATTTGGAACACAGCAGAAGTGTCAGGATCTTTTGCTTCACCCGGCTCAAGTAAATTAGTAAGAATTTTATTAATAGATTTTTTAAGTTGCTTTTCGGGCAAAAATAACGGAATGGTATTGCCGTAACTTTTGCTCATCTTGCGCCCGTCTAAACCTTGCAACAAAGCAACGGTGTCATCCACTTGGGCCTCGGGTAACACAAAATGTTCACCATAATGATGATTAAATCGCGCGGCAATATCGCGAGCCATTTCAACGTGCTGAATTTGATCCTTACCTACTGGCACCTTTTGCGCGTTGAACATTAAAATATCCGCAGCCATTAAAATCGGATAAGAATACAAACCCATAGTAATACCAAAATCCGGGTCTTCGCCTGCTTCCTTATTAATATCAACCGCACCCTTATAGGCATGAGCACGATTCATTAAACCTTTCGCAGCCATGCAAGTTAACATCCAACACAACTCAGGAATTTCTGGCACATCCGACTGACGATAAAAAACCGCGTTGTTAGTATCTAACCCCAGAGCTAACCAAGTAGCAGCAATTTCACGTGTGGATTGGTGAACTAAAACAGGATCATGACATTTAATCAGCGCATGAAAATCCGCTAAAAAATAAAAAGATTGCACGTCAGCGCGCTGACTCGCTGCAATTGCCGGGCGAATAGCCCCAACATAATTACCTAAGTGTGGAGTGCCAGTGGTAGTGATACCCGTCAAAACGCGTTGTTTATTCATGATTATTCTTCGTTTCTGATAATAATAAATCGTATTCGCCACCTCATCAGGAGGCGGCGCAATTGTCTGAATATATTTTTAAAAACTCAATAACTGAACGAGGCATTATACAGACAAGCAGATCAAAGTGGGCATGCAGGAAAAACCTTAATGCAGAACAAATGTAAATTAAAGAACAAACGTGAATTAAAGAACAAATATGAATTAATTAGAAGCCTGATGCAAGCTCGCATCCCGTAAAATTAATGCATCAAACCCAGCTTGATTTAACAACTGGGCAGCAACGTCAGTGCGACGGCCAGCATCATCTGCCACCACATAAGTAATAGCAACATCCAACTGCGGTAGTGTTTTTCGCAATTGATTCAGAGGAATATTGCGACTGAAAGGCACCGACTGAAAACGACGCTCTAAGGGTAAACGCACATCGATAATTTGATAGCGGCCTTTTTTAGCGATGTTCAATTGCAGCTCTTCATAGGTGATAAACCTGCGCACAGGCTCTTGTAAAAGCGTAATGAAATCTTCTTTAACCAAGCGCATTAACTTACCCGCAGTAAGCATTTTTACCGTGGCATTGCGCGTAGTATCACCTACCAGGGCTTCTTCACCAAAATAATCACCAGGGCGCAGAGCAGCAAGCAGGTTGCCTTGCTTATCCAACACAGTTGCACTGCCAGTCTCCAACACATAAAAATAATCACCACGCTCGCCTTCTTTAAGGACTATCTCATCAGCCTGGGTTTTATAAGATTTAAAACGAGCAAATAATTGACTAATATTACCGGGTGGAATTTTATTAAACAGCGGGGAGGCCAACAGGCTTGACATCCAATCCCCCTCTTCCATACCGCTAGGCAAGGCTCCTTCAGAACTTTCTTCATGGCCGCTTTCACTCCAGGCCATCACCAAATCCAGAAAGTCACGCTCCACTGTCAGCACACTAACTGCCGACTTGGCAATGGCCGATACCTGAGTAGGAGATGCGCTATGCAGTACAAAACGGTGTAGCTCTTTTTCAGTGGAAGAGATAGATTCAACGGCAAATTGTGCGTCAATTAAATCGACATTGCCCGTCAACAAATAGAAAGCTTCGTTAAGTTCACGCCCCCGCTTAAAAACAATTGCGCCTTTCTCAAACTTCTTAATACTAGCTTTATCAATGACTTTATTAAGGTATTCAAAGGGTAATGTATTGAACGGGGTAAATTTAGCCAATAATTCGAGGGTAATTTCCATAACTTTTCCAAGGTCACATGTAACTGTGATGTTTTAACCAAGCCCTGAATTATAAACACCCTCTAGCCCCAGAGGAAGAGAAGTTATTAACTCTTAGGACTAGGTCACAAAGGGTGCAACATATGGCGCCAAATGGTGTAACAACACGACCCGCTTTGGGGCTAAAGTGTTATTGATCTCCTATATTTGAAAAACAGAGAAAACCACGATAGAACCCTCAGCTCTCGACCTTCTTAGTTAACATTTTAACTTAACCATTTATTTTATATTAACTTTAAATTGCTCTACATTTTCAATAGGCAACAGCTTAAAACTACTTTCGGCATGCCTTTTAATTTTGTATGGCTTTGCTTCATGCGCGATCGTCTCTAAAAATGATCTATACCGTGGATTTTTACTTTTTGCTAAAGTCAAACAAAAATATGCCATAGCATCTGCCATAGAGGAGTTTTTTGTATCTTTTTCATACCAAATTTTTTCAGCAAAAACATCTAAAATTTCAATATCAGCTACTTCTGTTGAATAATATTCTTGTGCAAGCAACCGCAAAGCAGCCCCCATCTGCAGCATTAATCTTCACCTTTAATGACGAAGCATCATTGCCCAACTGAGCATTACGCATAATTTTTTCAACCGTCAAATCCCCAGAGCGAGACACTGCAAATTGAACCTTTCCAAGATCCTTATAATTATAAGTTGTAATATCGTGGGCTGGGGGGCCCGCCAAAATACTTGCTTTTACTTCTGTTATATCATCTGGCTTACCCAATTTTTTTATAACGGAATCTTTACCCTCACCTCCAGATACATTTAAAAACATATCAGCTCTTGTAAGTTGAATATTTTCTGGCTGTTTTATGTTAGTAATATTTTTTTCTTCGGGTACACCCGACCTAGTAAGATTAATTTTCTCTATCCGTTTTGAAACAATATTACCACTAGAATCCTCTATCCAAACTGCTGAATAATTTTTACTTAAGCTACCTTTAACTAAATACTTCATATTTGAAACTGGTAAGAATTCAACAACCCCTTCAGCACGATTATTGCCATCAGGATCCACCCATAACGCAATAGGTGCAGAATGAACCACTTTAGCAACAAGAACTATTTTTAAAGATTTTATTGGCACTTCTCTACTATAGCCCAACGCGGATAGATAAAATCCATGTCCGTAAGAAGCAGCCATAGAAGTTGTTACTGCATTAGGAATTGCATGTCCATCAATGGACTTTATGAAATAAAAATATGCGCTGCCAGTGCTTTTTGTTTGAAGCGTATCATCAATAGAGGCACGCTCACCGATATAATCCATTGGTATTATTGGCTTGTATTGCACACAGCTAACTAAACTTGAGAATACAATGAGTAACAGTAGGCGGATTCAACCGCGAAGTGCATAACTGTTTAAGCAGCTAAAGCCGCCATTTCTTTTTGCATTAAAGCAGCGGGCGTTTTGAATGACAATGTTTTTCTGGGTCGATTGTTTAATTGATCGACTGATTTTTTTACTGCTG
>JANYIO010000168.1 GCA_025362015.1 Gammaproteobacteria bacterium
TCGACGACGATACGGTGTGACATAAGCTGCGTGTAAAATGGTAGCTTTGTGCCCCATAGATTTCACGGTTCTTCCCCAGTAGTGCGCTGTGCCACAGGACTCAAATATAAAATTCGTGGGCTCAGTGAGTTGAGTGATGAACTTAAGAAAAGCGATTCGGTTTAGGCGTTTGCGCTCAACGACTTTCCCGAAGCTATCAGATGTCGCTAATTGAATTTTTGATTGCGTTTTTGCCTTTAACTCAGTTGTTCGCGGGCACAATAACACCTGTAACTACGGTATCATCCATATGGTCATATAGTTCTACAGGTGATGTTACTTTTAAAGTGGCTAATCCTATTCCCGAATGTATTGATGGGTATTGGATTTCAAAAACCGATGTTGGGTTTCAAGTTAATTTTAGTATGATTCTTGCTGCTTCAGCAGCGAAATCTTCGTAGACGCGCCTGCTGGCGCATCGTTTAACTTCGAGTTAGTATAAGTGAGATAAAATGAATTTTAAGTTAATTTTTATGATGGTTTGTTTTTCTATTTTAATGAGCGCTTGTCAGGAAACTTCTAAGGTAATGAATAAGACAATCCCTGATAAATATGTTGAGGTCATTCAAGAAAGCCCCACGGTTGATGTAGAAAGTTCTTTGAAAGCTTCGGGCAAGGAATATATTTGCAAAGAACTTTATTTTGGTAAAGGGTCATCAAACAATCGCAGAGCATGCTATATAAAAGCGCCGGAAGAAAGTCAATTTAAAACTTTTGGTATTAAAGTGCTCGATACACCCGAAGCAATACTGGAGGACACAGGTAATGGCATTCTTGTCATTGGAAAAGTATTACTAACGGTACTGTTACATGGTGCTTATCGTTAGGATGAGGAAGTATTAAATTAATAAGCCCCCTATTGCTAACATTTTACGTTCCTCTATTTTAAATTTTAGTAACTATTTTATTTAAATAATTTTTGTACTTTAGTAGTACTAAGAGATCAACCACATGTCGAGCTGTTCTAATAAACGTTTTTGGTCATGCTTACTTTTACCTATTCTTTGTACTTGTATTTTTAATACATTCGCAGCTGAATCTATTACTCTCATTACTTGTGCAGACTCAACTTTAGTTACAAATTTACCGACAGAAACTGCACCCATTTCACCTGATGCTATTGATGGCATTAACCAAAGCAATTTTGATAAAAATAATATTGAAAAAATTAATATTGTTATTCATCCGGTATTTGATGAAACAAATCCTGATGAAAATAACTGGCTATTTAACCTGGTTAATAAATTACATATAGATACACATACCTATGTTATTAAAGACGATTTACTTTTCAGCGAAGGTGATGCTCTGGATGAAAAATTACTGGCTGAGAGCGAACGTATTTTACGGACTCGTCGTTATTTTAATACAGCATTTATCACCAGTCAGGTAGATTGCAACAAGAAGAGTGGTGTTGATGTAAGCGTTCACGAAGTTTGGACCCTGGTTCCGGAAATTACCTATTCACATACCGGTGGTAATAGTAATTATGGCTTTGGTTTACATGATTCAAATTTTTTAGGCACGGGTAAAACGGTTAACCTTTCTCACAGTAGCACCGTACTTCGCACCGGTGATTTATTTGAATATTACGACCCTAACACCGGCTTTTTGGATTCTATTTTCACCCTCCAATACGCCAATAATAATGACGGTAAATCGCAAGCAATTGCCTTGATTAAACCTTTTATAGCCTTGGACACTGAATGGGCAGGCGGCATTAGTCATGAAAATTTTACCCAGGAAGATACACTTTATAATGCGGGCAAAGAAGTGGATCGCTTTAGTCACCGCAATTCCAATCAATTATTTTTTTACGGACTGAAACTCAACACTGCATCACGCGAATCTGTGCACCGTATTTCTGTCGGTTACAGTAACGCTGATGATAATTTTAGCTCTGTAGGAATTCCCCCCAATAACTCTATATTGGTACCCGAGGCCAGACAATTTTCTTATCCCTGGGTGGAATACCAACACATTTATGATGGCTATATTGAAGCCTATAATATTCAACAAATAAATCGCATTGAAGATATTAACCTCGGTGCGCAAACGCGTTTACGCCTTGGCTATACCGCTTCAAAATATGCTGCCTATGATAAAAATTTTATTTATGAAGCAGAATATTCTCAAGGCTTAAAAATTTCTGAACAGCAATTATTACTCGCGAAAGCGACGGGCACAGGCCTGTATGATGGCGACCATATTTATAACAATATTATTAGCGGCGAGGTTTCTTATCATTGGCAAAATTTTTCGCGTGCGCAATTTTTTGTTAATTTATCGGCTTCGCGTGGAGTTCATTTATTCGCGGATTTACCGTTAGAATTAGGTGGTGATACTGGTTTACGCGGCTATCCCATTCGCTATCAAGCGGGTGATCAGTTAGAGTTATTAACGGTAGAGCAGCGTTATTTTGGCGAGAAGGAATGGTTCTCGTTATTTCATGTGGGCGCTGCCATTTTTTATGATCAAGGCCGCGTTTCTGGTACTAGCGCTATTCCACAAGATCAGCAAGGCTGGATGCGCGATGTAGGTATTGGCTTGCGTTTTTCCGGAACTCGCACAGGTAACGCAGAAGAGGGTACTCACAATGTATTGCATTTGGATGTTGCCGCTCCGCTCGATGGCAGCAAGGATATCGCCAAGCTACAGTGGTTGGTTAAAGTTAAGAAAAGTTTTTAATGGTTAATGTAATTTTTCACGTTTGCGGAAGACTTACTCCTTAACGGATAGCTGCGCACACATCCAGCACGCAACCACGCAGCCACCGATGTACTGGGTCAGCATCCATTCGCGGATGCCAAAGCATTGAGACAGTAAAGTCTGGCACAGGGATCGGAAGGGGAAAGCTATGCATGCCATTGCGCAGGTTTCCAGTATGACGTTCGGGAACACTAGCTATCAGGTCTGAAGCTCGAGCTAGCGCCAGGGCAGTTGAAAAACCACCGACGATAGTGACTATCTCCCGCTCCAAACCCAATGAGCTTAAGGCTTCATCAATTGCTCCTTTTGCGAGACCTCTTCGCGAGACAACTATATGCCTGCCACTCGCATAGGCTGAGGAAGAAATCTCGCCCTGACTCAGAGAGTGGCCCATACGCACTACACCCATAAAGCTATCTCGAAACAACACTCTGGTTCGCAACTCCGGGCTAGTCGTGTCATCTACAGCCCCCGTTTCCAGATCGACAGTCCCATCACGTAATGAAGTGCTCTCCTTGTCTGGTTTTTGCAGGAAGCAGAGCCGCACACCTGGAGCCTCTTCACCAACGCGAGCAATGAGATCCGCGCCGAAGTTCTCCACAAAACCTTCACTGGTACGCAAGGTGAAAGTTCGGATTAGTTGTTTGAGGTTGCGTGTCTCGGCGGGTCGCAGAACTGCTTCGGCATCCTGCACCAATTGACTGACTTTTTCGCGAAGCTCGAGCGCACGCGGCGTCGGCACAAGACCCCGCCCCGCCCTGACTAGCAGAGGATCACCCATTGTCTCGCGCAAGCGCGCCAGTGCGCGACTCATGGCTGAAGGGCTAAGTCGCAAGCGTTTAGCGGCACCTGCAACACTGCCTTCTGCGAGTACTGCGTCGAGAGCGATTAGTAAATTGAAATCTGGAGTTGTCATGAGCTGACTTTAGCACAACTGTCTTTCATACATAGCGTCAAACGCACGAATCAACTGTAAGTGGTGCTTCTTCCGCCACATCCAATGTATGTTTAGGATGGTTCTATATCGAGACATATCTCAGCAGAGGAATTTATTTTGGAATCAATCATTGCAAAAAAAGAAGAGGATGCCATCGCTCGAAGCACAAAGCGTAGACCTTCGGTTCGTTGGGCATTGGTCAGCCTTTCGCTTACTATGCTGTTGTCATCGCTTGGCACCAGCATCGCCAATGTCGGTTTGCCGACTCTGGCAAAGACATTTAATGCTTCCTTTCAAGAGGTCCAGTGGGTTGTCCTCGCCTATCTACTCGCTATCACTACCCTAATCGTCAGCGTCGGGCGGCTCGGAGACCTGACTGGACGCCGCAGACTGATGCTGGCAGGGCTCTTTCTGTTTACACTTTCCTCTGCGCTGTGCGGCTTGGCTTCTTCGCTGTCACTGTTGATCGCCGCCCGCGTGGCACAAGGGCTAGGAGCCGCCACCATGATGGCGCTGACCATGGCATTCATTGCTGAGACGGTTCCAACAGAAAAGACCGGGAGCGCCATGGGGTTGCTCGGCACTATGTCGGCGATAGGCACTGCACTCGGCCCCTCACTCGGTGGTTTGCTGATTGCTGGATTAGGCTGGCGATCAATCTTCCTTATTAACTTGCCGCTTGGTTTTCTCACATTGTTTCTTGCTTATCGTTATCTGCCAACGGATCGTCCCGTGTCTCAGGCAGATTGTCGGGTGCCGCAGACAGATCGCCCCCGTTTCGATCATTGGGGTACGCTGTTATTGGCGCTGACTCTTGCTGCATATGCGCTCGCTATGACCATTGGGCATGGCAGTTTTGGTCTACTCAATGTAATGCTGCTGCTCACTACCGCCTTGGGCGTCGGCCTCTTTATCCTCGTCGAATCAAAAGCGGTGTCGCCCCTGATTCGCTTGGAGATTTTCCAAAATCCGGTATTGAGCGTGGGTTTCGCTACCAGCGCCTTGGTTGCGACTGTGATGATGGCGACGCTAGTGGTTGGGCCCTTCTATCTCTCCGGTGCACTTGCGCTCGACACAATCCATGTTGGATTTGTGATGTCATCAGGCCCGATTGTATCTGCACTAACAGGCATACCGGCCGGCCGTATGGTGGACCGGTTTGGCGCGCAGCGCATGAGCATTATTGGGCTCATCGGCATGGCCATAGGCACATCCATTCTGCCTATGGTGCCGATGAGTTTCGGTATCCCGGGTTATATTGTGCCGCTCATAGTTACCACTATCGGCTATGGGCTTTTTCAGGCGGCCAACAATACTGCAGTTATGGCGAATATTCGTGCTGAGCAACGGGGCGTTATATCCGGCATGCTAAACCTGTCGCGCAATCTTGGGCTTATTACTGGCGCATCTGTTATGGGTGCTGTGTTTGCGTTCGGAGCGACAACGCACAACATTCTGACGGCACCTTCTGATGCTGTTGCGGCAGGCATGCACATCACCTTTGCTGTTGCTGCGGGGCTAATAATGGTTGCCCTCACTGTCGCGTTTGCCAGCCAGATTCTTTCGCGTCGCGCCGCACATTGAGCAGATATTGCAGCTTTTGTAATTGTTTTGTTTTTTTATTGAAAATTATTTTTAATAAAATATTTATTTATGTCGTCTCATCGTCTAACTAAAATTCAGATTTCGACTTATTTTTTTCTTCAAACTGCTAACGCGACAGAACCGTTTTTGTTGCTACACAAGATGATGCAAAAGTAAATTTATTGGCGATAGAAACATATTAAAGTGTAATGAGCGCAGAATATACGCTCATTTTTTTATCAAGCAGTTCACAGTAAATATTTCACAAATTATTTACTTTTGATTTCATGCACTATCTTAACTTCGTCTATTTCTACGCGACGGTTTGGTTTAAGACATTCGATTAGTGCAGCTTTGTTTTTATCAGTACAAACAACTATCGGATCCGATTCGCCCTTACCTTCCGCAATCAAACGATCAGCATCAACACCTCTGTTGACCATGTACTCTTTAACCGCAAGCGCACGACGTTCAGATAATTTTTGATTGTATACATCTGATCCGAGACGATCGGTAAAGCCTTGGATAACGATGTGTTTAGGTGAGCCTTCACCTTTTATCGCTGTCGTAATTTGTTCCAATTTCACTTGCGGCAAATTTACTAAAGAGCTATCGAAACCAAATAATTCAGTAGCAGATAAAGTATATTTTTCGAAATGTGGAGCTGGTGGTGGCGGTGGCGGCAATACGACTACTGGTGCCGGTGCTGGTGTGGGTGCAACAACTACGGGTGCCGCTTTCGCTTTACCAAAACGATAAACTACACCAAGCGAAACTAAATCTACATCGCCTTTGCTGCCAACAGCATCGTTAATGCGGTAGCGCTCTGCTTCAACGCGCATGGCGAAAGCTTCGGTAAATGCATACTGCAAACCGACACCGACTTTCGGATTTAATTGACGCTCTTTAGCTGACGATTTGGCTACACTAACAGCACCGGTTCCGCTAAAAGAATCTTTAGTTTCTGCATAGTTAAGTCCAACCCGTGCAAACGCGGAAAGCTTTTCGGTGATAGGTAAAAAACCAACCACGTCGAAATTTAAACCTCTAACTTTGATTTTTCCATTTAACATTCCAGCCGGTAATGTTGCTGCTGTAAACGAGAAATCGCCAAGATCAAAGTAACCGCCTTCAAGCGAGAAGTTTTTATTGAACTGGTATCCGCCAAACATTTTATAGCCAAAGTCACGCTCATCATCTTTAATTGCTGAGGTAGCTAGACCGTTATTGAGAAGACGATTAGTGATGCGCTTATCGTCTATGCTTGCGTGTGCCTGACCAATGTTTCCACCTAGATACCAACCCGAGTCAAACTGGGGCGAGTCATAGTCGTTAGAATTTTCATCGGCCAGAGCCAGTGAGCTAGTCATAACAGCGAGCGCCATTAAACTTAGCATTGTTGGTATTTTTTTTAATTTCATATTTATTACTTTCATAATTCTCTCAATAATTTAAAAGTTTTGCGTTTTATTTCTTAAAGCACAAAACGAATCTGGTGAATGTTTCCAACGTTCATCATTCAATGCAAAGTCGGCATTCATCAGCCGACTTTGTATCTCAGCATTAAGGCGCTGGGACGTTGATAACGGTGTTGACCATGGTAACGGACGCATTTAGGGAAATGATGCGGCCATTTAAGGTGACTGGATTAACGTTGCCAGAAGTGGAAATGTCGCCACCTGCCTGGGAAATAATGGTGCCTGCCATAGTGCCGCCGCCAGCCGCGTTGATGGTTGCTGCAGTGCCCACTTGCCAAAAGACATTTTTAGCTTGTGCGCCATTCACCAAAATAATGCTTTGAGGGGCTGCTGCACCTGGGCCACCGACAGTTAGTGAACTCGCCATTTGGAATACCCATACTGCGTTGGCATTGCCTTGAGCATCGAGAGTTAAGTCACCGCCTTGAATCATGAACGAGCCTGACAACGAGGTGTAAACACCTGGCACCAACACTAAGTTTGCAAGGTTACCTGCACCTGGATCTGAACCCGCCGGTTTTGCGACTAGAGCGTTGTAAGCAATCAATGCATCGTTACGAGCAGAAGCGGCAATAGCGGCGGTAGCTGCAGTTCCTTCTGAAGGACAAGCAACTGTGGGTGGTGGCGCAGACGTGTAGATCATGCCATTAACAGTGCCGACATTCAGAGTGGTTTCGGTATAGACGCAGCCTACTCCAGCATCGTGGAACCCAGTAACCAAGGTAGACACTGCGGTGGTTCCTATATCGCCGTTAATCACGGTAAAAATACCTTGGTTGGTAGTTCCAGCTGAGCCACCAAAAGTTCCGAAGGGAGCAACCGAACCCAAGGCTACGCCGGCCGCAGGCGTTACTACACAATTTGCGGCAGTAAAATGCCAAACATAGTCAGCAATCATGGTGTTTGCTGGGATGGCTAAGTCTTTAACACCATTGGCGCCGCTTTTGAGGGTAGCAATATAACTAGTTCCCGCCACAAGATCATTTAGTGGGTTGAAGGTAGCAATGTGGCCGGTGGCATCATCAAGCAGTACTGAGCCTGCGACTACTGGAGTCAAGGCAAGGTTGTCTTGCGTCACTTTGTAGGTTGATGAGTTGATGGTCGACGGGTTCATTCTTGAGCCGGAAGGAACATTAAAAGTCGCGTTGATATTAGAGCCTACGCAAACGTTCATGTCGTTATTCGCCGGATTAGTGGACATCACGCTCACATTTGCCGCAACTGTTGCCGTCGTGGTGGTGAACGTCCATACGTAATCACTTGCAGCAGGTAGAGGTGCTTGATTACCTGCCAAGGCATTGCCCGCCGTATCTGTCGCTGCAGTCGTAACTCGGGCGGTATAAGTAGTGCCCGTCGCTAAACTTGCCGCTGGAGTAAAGACCGCGGTTTTAGTTGCTAGGTTGTAACTCACTTCACCCACGGGGTTAACACAGGGAGCAGCACAGGTAAGCGTGAAGCTAGACATAGAAATTGAGGCGGGTGCCATGTGCTCAGAGAAGGTTGCGCTGATGGCCATGTTGGCTGGTACAGCGGCAGTTGGGCCAGGTGTCGTCGTTTTAGGAACGGTAAAAGTCAGTTTTGGACGAGTGGTGTCGGTGGTGATCCCAGTCGTAAATTTCCACACAAACGGGGCGGCCAATACAGCCCCGGTGGCAGTGCTGGTAACGCCAGTAATAGTAGCCGTATACATGGTCATCGGTACGAGCGCAGCAGCTGCAGTAAAGGTAGCGATTTTGTTACTAGCATCACGAGTTACAGTACCTACTGGGTTGGTACAAGGTGAAGCACAAGTCAGGGTAAAAGTTGCGGTTCCAGTGACTGGCTCTATCGCCTCACTAAAGTGAGCACTAACAGCCGTATTATTGATGGATACACCCATAGCATTAGCCGCGGGAGCGACAGCAGTTACGGTAATGGGACTTGGTGCCACACCTGTTGTAAAGTGCCATACCGAAGGGCTTTGTAAGGCAATACCGCCGACAAGACTTTTGGCGGCGGTAATAGTAACTGTATACATAGTATTAGCCGCAAGGTTCGCCGCAGGTGTAAATGTGGCAACTTTATTAGTGGAATCAAGCATCACTTTGCCAGCAGGATTAACACAGGGTGCAGTACAAGACACTACAAAATTAGTTCCGTTTATCAGCTCTGCAATAGGCTGACTAAAGGTAGCGTTAATGACTGTGTTATGAACCGGTACGGCAGTGGCGTTGTTAGCCGGACTCATGGCTGTAACAGTCGGCGCAAGTACAACATCCGGGGTGCCACCTAAAACTTTATGTTGGCCTCCACATGCGGTGATCGTGGTGGCAAGTACCGTCGTGAATAATAATGGGACTAGCCATTTAACATTAGTGTAACGTTCAAATTTGCTCATTTTATTGGCCTGATTTTGGGTGTGTATTAGTTAACTAATTCCCGATATTTTGCGAACGAGCTGACAAGGAAGGAACATCTAAAAAGAATGGCGATCTTAGCGATCAAAAACGCGGTCTCATTCATGATAATAGTTTGATCCAACTTGGATATCCGTCTGCTACCGCACGCTTGCTTTGTGTGTAATCGCACCCGTTTACCCAACTTCTCAGCTTCAAAGTTTGGCTGTATGTTTGCGTGAAAAATTTTATTGAACCTGAAAGAGAAATTAACTCTGGTTAATGCTCTTTGGTTTTGATGCGATATCCACATTGCGCTTTCGAATGGGAAAAATTGTGTATGCCGTTATGCTGTTATTACTTGGTGAATGGAAAGATAGCGGTTCTGGCGCGTTAGCAGTTTGAAGAAAAAAATGAAGGGGTGTTCACTTTACCAAAACTCTAGTTTAATGGATGCACCAAAGCTATCGCGACAGTACCAAAAAATTAAGCAATTGAAATGTAAAACGCCGTTTAGGTACAGGTAGCATTTCATGATGCTCGCCAGAATTTTCTTTTAAATCGATACCATAACCCTCCAGCGATTTTAAAGTTGCTTCATCAACTTTATAAGCTAATCCAAACGCTTTCGCTGCTTCCATTTTGCTGTCAGACAGAAGCGTGTAGCTAAGCAAATGCCTACTCGCTGTCTCTTTCAAATATGCTGGTTTATCTGGACTTATCGCGACGATCTGAACCCCCCAACCCAATAAGTTCACGCTCGATCTTGCCGAGATCAGCTAGATGCATATTGCAGTAAGGGCATCAGCCTCCTCGATAAAATATAAACATTGTAGGTTTTTCTGCCGCAAGTTTTCGCAGATTTATTTTTTCACCATTGGTAGTTTGCAGAGCTACATCCGGGATTGTTTCTCCTAACGATATCGGATTTATTTTCATACTAGTCATAGCTTTCTCCAGTTAATTAAATTTAAAGACTTGTTTGTATGTCTCATGTCTACAAACAAATATCTGTGCTGAATTACCAGCATTTTGAATAGCTTATCAGGAGGGAAAATGAAGTTTGTTTCTGTCTGTACATATCTCAAATGCAGATGTTGCAGCGGTGAAACGATTGCTGCGTTTCCTGCAATACTCATTTTCGCATTCGTCATTTACATCTACGGGATGACTTGTCAACATTGCGTGAATATTCTTTAAGAGGATCAAACAATGAGAATTCAAATTGCGTTATTAGGTTTAGGTGAAATGGGCCGAAGAATGGCCAGCGCATTAATTGATGCGAATTATGAGGTGGTGGTATGGAACCGCAGTCCTGAAAAGGCGAATGAGCTCTGTGCAAAGGGAGCTAAATTTGCAAACACCCCTCGCGCAGCTGCAAAAAATGCAGATTTTATTTTCTCAATGGTTCGTGATGATGAAACATCTGGCTACGTGTGGCTTGATGGAGCCGATGGCGCACTACAAGGTATGAAGCAAGAAGCGATTGCTATTGAATGTTCAACCGTGTCCGTAAGTCATATCAAGTTCCTTCATGCTTCTTTTAAAGAAAGATCATTACGATTGATTGAAGCACCTCTTGCAGGTTCTCGACCTCAAGCGGACGCAAGAAAATTAATTTTTTTTGCCGCTGGGAATAAGCGAGATGTCGAATCGGTACAGCCTATATTGCTCACAATGGGTGGGGCGTGCCATTTTTGTGGCCCCGCTGGAACCGGAGCGGCAATTAAGTTAATGGTGAATGCGCTATTTGGAGTTCAGGTCGCCATTTTTGCTGAGCTTATTGCCTTCGGTCGAGATCTCCAATTGGATGTGAATAGGGCTTTGGAAATAATTTCTTCAACTCCAGTGAGTAGTCCTGCCGCCTCAATGGCTGCTAATGCGATGGTTAATAGGCTATACGATCCTGCGTTTCCGATAGACCTCATGAGCAAAGATTTTACATTGCTGGCGCGTTCTAGCGAACCAACGATGTCTAAATTACCGATTAGTTCTGCGGCCGCTGAGGTTTATAGCCTAGGGAAGGAAATGGGATTTGCTCAATCGAATATTACCGGAATTATTCAGCTATATAATTGATTTGTTGCAACCCTCTAATTCTATATTTCGGAGATCGTTCAGGCTTGGATATCAATAGTTTAAGACTTGTCTCGATAGTGGGGGCGAAGTTGAGTCTCGTTTCAGCCGCTACTATTGTGGACTTGGACCCATCAACTGTTTCGCGAAAAATTACGCAAATTGAGAATGAATTGGGAGCATCATTATTCAACCGTAACACTAGGTCAGTCACGTTAACGAGTTTTGGCGTGCGTTTTCTTAAACACGCTGAGTTCATTCTTAAAGAATACGACCTTGCGATTGAAAACGCCCGAGGCGAGAGAAATGTATTGGGGGGCACTTTAAAGATTACTTCTTCGGTGGCATTTACCGAACAAATTCTTGTGCCTTTACTCCCAAAGTTTTTGAAATTGCATCCTGATATTTCGGTGCATTTGCTTCCTTCCGACAAAAACATTGACCTAGCAAGGGAGTCGGTTGACGTTGCGATTCGCCTTACGCAGCAAGTAAGTGGAGACTATGTAATAACAAAACTATTTCCCACGAAATATTCTGTATTCGCAACACCTGACTATCTAAAAAGAGTGGGTAAATTGGATTCGCCACATCGGCTCTCTGAACTCGATCCGATTGTCTACGAGCTACCAGGGTTTGGATCTCACTGGAAGTTTCGCAACAAACAATCTCCAGAAAGTGAATTTTTGGTAGAAATTAATGGCCGTATCGCAGTATCAAGCCCATCAATCATGAAAAAAATTGCTTTGCTGGGTTGTGGTCCAGCCATGCTAGCTAACTGGCTGGTTGACGAAGATGTTGCTGCGGGAAAGCTAATTAATATTTTGCCTGAATATGATGTAACTCCAACCACGTTTGACACCGCCGCATGGATTTTGTATGTGAACAATTCACACGTACCAGTAAAAATTAAGGCGTTTATTTCCTTTTTAAAGTTTGAAGCTAAAAAATTTCTTAATTACCAATGTCCGGAAAAGCAGGAAAGTAAAATATAGATTTCAAGATTCTTTAACATCGAGGTATTCAATACCCTTTTCGGATATAGCTTCGTCTATCCAGAGTCCTTTTGACTTACGCTTTCAGCAAAATCTTTAAAGTCTTTATATGTGCCGAAGGAAATTGACATGATGCACCAAAGCCCAATCAGCTCATTTAATAAACAAATAGGGCCCTCCGGAATGTCTGGAGGGCCCTATTATCGTACTTTTTTATTGCTACACGTTTATTTTTATCAAACTTTTAAAATTATTATCACATTTTTTTATTTTTCGTGTAGGCGAATAATAAAGTTTCATACTGAACACCGCTGAAAGCCGTATTCTACCGTTTAAAAAATTACGCTTATAAAAATAAAGTTTCATACTAAAACGTTCACGCAGCCTAGTATGAACACACA
>JANYIO010000258.1 GCA_025362015.1 Gammaproteobacteria bacterium
GCGACTTTTTGTGCGCAATCCAGCGCGAGTGGTGGCGTACGATTTGCTGCGCTAAGTTATCCTAGCCGTTTCTTGCGTCACTTCAATGCAGAAGTCTGGATTGCAGATGGTCGTGGCGGTGAGGCATGGAGTACCGGGGCAGGTTATGACAACGACAGCCGCTGGTCAGTTGACGCAGGATGGGTTGGTACGGTTGCACCTTTTACAAAATTAATTGAAGCGGAAAGTTACACATCAATGAACGGTGTGCAATTGGAAGCAACAGCTGATGTAGGCGGAGGACAAAATGTTGGATGGATTGACGCAAATGATTGGATGGCTTATGCCAACATTAACTTCCCAACCACCGGTAGCTACAAAGTTGAATACCGCGTTGCCAGTGTAAGTGGTGCAACCCTCTCGCTCGATTTAAATGCAGGTAGCGTTCAACTCGGTCAAGTAGCTATCCCGGCAACCGGTGGTTGGCAAACTTGGGCGACCATATCCAATACTGTATCAATTACCGCGGGAACCTACTCTTTAGGTGTGTTTGCCCCGCAGGGTGGTTGGAACATTAACTGGATAAGATTTACCAAGTTGTAATCAAATTATGTGGAGCCGTCTCAGAAAAAGATGCGCTCCACGTATATGCTTGACCCCGTTGATTCAATCTCGACTTTTACCCCAATCGACTTTTACCCTAATCGACTTTTACCCTAATCGACTTTTAAGTCAAACTTTACCTTACATTTTATGAGGCAATAATAATTATGAATGCGCTCAATTTTTTAAAGAAAGTAATCCCCTGCTGTGTTGTTGCAGTGAGTGTTAATGCAATGGCGCAAGTCACCCTATACGGCAACGCTGCTGAACAACTCCAGCAGAACACACACAACACTTATATTTCCGGCAACGGAATTTATTACACGCACTCGCCCGATTCCGGTTTTGATTATTGGTGGAATGCGAATGGGTTGGACACGCTCACCGAAGGCTATATAAGAACGCGCAGCGATACTTATAAAAATCGCATGAAAACTTTGCTGCATGGTATTCGTGATACACACGGCAGTTACATCAATGACTTTTATGATGATATGGAGTGGATGGCCCTCGCGAGTATCAAGGCTTATAAAGCCACTGGCGATGGTGAATATCTGGATGTCGCTAATATTTTATGGACCGATATTCTCACCGGCAGAAGCACGCAATATTTAAATGCGATTTCCTGGAACAAGAGCTGTCATCCAACTTGCAAAAATGCAATTTCAAATTCGCCGGCTGCTTATATTGGCGCACAACTTTATCGCATCAGTGGTAATGCACAACAGTTGCAATATGCGAAAGAAATTCATGCGTATGTGAAAGCAAAATTGGTCGCGCCCGACGGCGGTGTTTACGACAGCTGGGATGCGGGAACCAATGTTGTTAATAATAATCCAGGCTGGGTATTTTCTTACAACGTGGGCATGTACCTCGCCGCAAGCCTGGAATTATTTAATGTTACCGGCGATCAAACTTATTTAAACGATGCAGTAAAAGCTGCCGAATATGTTATGTCGCAGCGCGTGATAAATGGTGTGTTGTATACCAACGAAACTGGCCAGGGCGATGGTGGTTTGTTTAAAGGAATTCTAGTTCGTTCATTTGCGAGCCTTGCACGCGAAGGTGCATTGCCTCTTGATACACGCAAACGTTACGCTGATGTTATTAAATACAGCGCTGAAATTATGTTGAAAACCGGTTACCGCTCAGATAATTTTATTGGACCAGTATGGAATGCAGCACCTGCATCTGGCACAGTGCTCGATTACGCAACTGAGCTCAGTGGAATTATGTTGTTAGAGGCAGCAACGTCTCTCGATCAAGTTGTTGCATATCAAGATATAACTTACGGTGGCTACGGTACGCGCTTTAGTGTTGGCCAATACACTACAGCGCAAATGATTGCACGCGGTGCAAGAGATAACGATGTCACGTCATTAGTAATTCCTCCCGGCATGCAAGTCACTTTATTCGATGGCGATAATTTCACGGGGGCCAGCACTAAATTAACTGCAAACACCGGTTGGATTGGCGGAGACTGGAACGAT
>JANYIO010000014.1 GCA_025362015.1 Gammaproteobacteria bacterium
AATTAGTTACTGAAAAACCACTCGTCATTATTTTAAATCATGACGGGTGGTTTTTTCATTTTCATCTATTGATAAATGTGCAGTGTAAAAACCACTATGAATACAATTAACAATATTATTATCGTAGGTGGCGGTACCGCAGGTTGGATGGCAGCGGCGAGCCTGCAGCAGCACTTTAAAAATTTGGTAAATATAACGCTGATTGAATCTTCTGAAATAGGCACCATCGGTGTAGGCGAAGCAACGATCCCTACGATTCGCGAGTTTTATCACAATCTCGGCATGAATGATCTGGATGTCATGCGCGCCACCAACGCAACCTGTAAGCTTGGCATTCAATTTAATGATTGGTACCAACAAGGTTCACAATTTATTCATCCATTTGGTTTGTACGGGCAAACTTTACGCGGCATAGAATTCCAACATTTTTGGTTAAAATTAAAACAAAAAAATCTTGTCGGAGATTTAGGCGATTACTCACTGGGAGTAACACTTGCCAAGAATAATAAATTTACTACTCCCGTAAAAAATCCACCGTCTGCGCTTTCCGTATTTGATTGGGCGTTACACTTTGATGCCACTTTATTTGCGCAACTTATGCGTAGCAGTGCTATTGAAAAGGGCACCACTCGCATAGACGCTAAAATTACGCAGGTAAATTTACGTGAAGCAGACGGGTTTATTGAATCGCTTACACTTGATTCAGGAAAAATAATTGGCGGTGATTTATTGATTGATTGCTCAGGATTTCGCGGTTTAATAATTGAAGAAGCACTGCACACGGGTTATGAAGACTGGAGTCAATGGTTGTTGTGCGATACTGCCTTTGCCGTACAGAGCGAAGCTACCACGGTACCTGCCCCTTACACAAAAGTAACCGCGCAAAGCGCAGGCTGGCAGTGGAAAATTCCTTTACAACATCGCAATGGTAATGGTCATGTATTTTCCAGTCGCTTTATGAGTGATGAACAAGCATGCACAATTTTAACCAATAACATCAATGAAAAACTATTACACGAGCCGCGTAAAATTTCGTTTAAACCTGGCCGTCGCAAACAAGCCTGGAATAAAAACTGTATTGCCCTAGGTTTAGCCGCCGGATTTTTAGAGCCGCTGGAAAGCACCAGTATCGCGCTGATAGAAACCGGCATCGAAAAAATAAAAAGGTTGTTCCCCGATAATTCATTCAACCAATCCGCTATCGATGAATTTAATGAAACAACCGCACTTGAATATGAACGAGTTCGCGATTTTATTATTTTGCATTACAAACTATCTGAAAGAAACGACAGTGATTTTTGGCGCTATTGCCAAGCCATGGAAGTGCCCGCCATGCTCAAACATAAAATGGAGTTATTTAAAGCGAGCGGTTATGTAGTGCGCTATCGCTGGGAAATGTTTCACTTACCGAGTTGGTTGGCAATTTTTACGGGGTTTAATTATTTACCAGAAAGCTATAATCCTGCAGTTGATAATTTTGACGAACAACAATTGTTGGAAAGCTTTAAAAAAATGCACCAATCACTGCAAACAGCCAGCGCGGACGCTTACGACCACGCCGACTTTATAGCAAAATATTGCACAACCAATACATACTAGCAAGAAATCCATAAAGAATACTGTTCAATTTAAAACACGCCGTAGATATATCCCTATAGGCTCGAATCGGCATCCATGCCTCATACAGTTTTAAATCAAACAGTATTCTTTATTTGCGCCGATTAGTGACAATAAAAAAACAAAAAGTGAGTACAGCCAAATGCATGCACTAAAAAAAATAGTTATCGTAGGCGGTGGCAGTTCCGGCTGGATTGCAGCCGCCATCTTAGCCAACAAACTCAAACCCGAATTGTGCGACATTGAACTCATCGAGTCAGAAGAGATTGGCACTATTGGTGTTGGCGAATCAACGATTCCATTGTTTGTCGATTTACTAAAGCAATTAGATATCGATGAAGTGGATTTTATTAAGCAGGTTCAGGCAAGTTTTAAATTAGGCATAGAATTTATTGACTGGAAACAAAAAGGTGAAGCCTATTTTCACCCGTTTGGCATCATCGGGCCAGGCATGGATTTGCATCAATTTCATCAGGCATGGCTGAAGAGCAAACAACAGGGGAGCCCTTACGAACTGCAACAATTTTCAGCCTGCAATATCATGGCTAAACATCGCCGCTTTTTTCCACCGAAAAGCGCAACCAAAACGCCCATAGACAATGCAGCCTATGCACTGCATCTAGATGCGAACTTAGTCGCAAAATACTTGCGTAACTACGCAGAAGTGCGCGGAGTAATCCGCACCGAAGGCATGGTTGTGCAAGTGCTACAAAAAAATAATGGCTACATTGAAAAAGTTATCCTTAAAAATGGCGCTGCCGTAACAGGTGATTTTTTTATTGACTGCACCGGCTTTAAAGCCCTATTGATTGAAAAAACTCTCGGCGTGGGTTATCACGACTGGTCACATTATTTACCCTGCGATAGAGCAGTAGCTGTGCAAACAAAAAACACAGGTGAAACATTTCCCTTTACTCGCGCAACCGCTCGCGATTCAGGATGGACCTGGCGCATTCCACTGCAACACCGAACCGGCAATGGTTATGTGTATGCGAGCAAATTCTGTTCAGATGAAGACGCTAAAACAACATTGTTAAACGCGATTGATGGTGAGTTATTAACAGAGCCGCGCGTGATTCCATTTTTAACCGGCATCCGCAAACAAATTTGGGACAAAAATTGTTTATCTGTAGGTTTGGCTGCAGGTTTTATTGAGCCTTTGGAATCGACCGCCATTCATTTGGTGATGCGCGGCGTAAATATGTTTTTACGTTTCTTGCCAGACCAGGATTGTGACCAAGCGTTAATGAGCGAATATAATCGACGCATGACAATGGATTATGAAGAGATTCGTGATTTTATTGTTCTGCATTACTGCCTCACAGAACGCGAAGACACCGCTTTTTGGCGCCATTGCAAACACATGGAAATTCCGCCGTCGCTGACAAACACACTTAATTTATTTAAAAGCCAAGGTGATTTACCAAAAGGGGTTGATCTATTATTTCACGACATTAGTTGGTGGTCGGTGTGCGAAGGTATGGGCTTGCGCCCCGCCAAATATAATAGTTTGGTAGACAATCTTAATTACGAGGCGACCCAATCACTATTCAAAATGTTTACGGAAAAATTGGATGAGTTAGTGCAAAAATTACCCACACACGATGATTTTTTACGCGATAACTGTCCTGC
>JANYIO010000028.1 GCA_025362015.1 Gammaproteobacteria bacterium
ATATGAGCAAGGTCTTGGCATAGGATATTTAGGATAAATATGATGCATGTATTCCGTATATTATTTTTAGTTAGTTTGGTGATTACCACCTTTTCCGCTTGCGCAAAGAATAACGCGTGGAATGGCAAGTATATTTATGAAGCCTCAGCAGGTGAGAATGTTGCCAAAGATGAAGTGGTAGTTGAATATACGTTTAAATACAGTGCCACTCAATGTGAAGTTCAAATTGAAGGCTATCAAGTATCTGAAGTAATAATATGTAATGCGCATGAAGCAAATAATAATCTTGAAGTAACATTTAAATCCTATAGCAACGGCTCCACAAAAAACGCTTACGATGTAGAAGTCTATCCTGTTAGCTCTGTATTATTTACCTTAACCAACAAAGACAGCACCACCTTAACAACGTGGGGAGAATTAATGCCGGATGGGATTACTGAGAAAAGTGGCAAATATTTTAGTAAGCATAAATAAGCGATGGCATAAAAATAGACAGCATGTTCAGGAGTGAAAAATAATTTCCCACTTGGAAAGCTTCGCCGCTAGACCAGTTACACATGGAAGACACCCAACTCTTTACCCAGAAACGTCAGAGGGTGAATATAGAACTATTCAGGGTATTCGTATCATTGACTATAAATTTTCAACAGACGAAAAATGGATATTACCTGACGACCAAAAAGGTTTATCATTTTCATCCAATTGGAAAGAATTAAAACGGGTCTATCGGTTAATTGCCCGCGCAAAGAAAGGTAATGTCGATGTTTACTGGGTATTACAAGGTGCAGACCTTCCTAAAGACATGGCTTTTGTGGCAGATAAAGACCCCAAGAAAAAAGGCCATTACTTTTTAACCGTCACCGAACCCATTACGATATATAAACTTGTCCAAAACCTTAAATGGATAGCAGATAGAATGACCGTAATAAGAAATGCGGAGCGTGCGCTATGATTATTTTTAAACGCTACCCTCATGTGCGCGACTTAATACTCCACTACGCTAACTCGCTAAAAAATAACGCTGTATTAAATATTTTGGATAAAGGCATAACAACAGAAGATGAAGCCAGAATTTTTGCCAAGTTTATCTGGCGCATGGCTGATCAAATGGCTATTGACTGTGAAAACAATATCCAGGTTTTTGGTCGAACTGACAATAGCGACTTGATGCCAGATGTGGATTATGAAGTTAGTCTATATCTCAGCAACCAAGGATTCGAAGAACTTTGGGATCAAATTTGCGATCAGAATTAAACTCAATGTGCGTTATTGCTATAATCGAATACAAATACCCAGAAGAAAAAGCTATTACCTTTCACTATGCACAGCAATTTAATGACAGTATTGTGCTTGCCATTCTGGAAAAAGGTTATGCAGAAAATTCAAATGAAGTACATCATTTAGCAAGATTTTTTTGGCGAATGGCAGATCAAACCCTAACAGATGCTGAGCAGAAAAAAGATGCAGCAGGATATACAAATTTAGAATCTTGCTGCGGATACATTATGCAAAGCTTTCGCTCGTATTTTATGCAGGCAGGTTATTCAAGTGAATGGGAAGATGAGTCTGATAAGGCATAATTTATTCAATAATACTTCAGCCTTGTAGCATGGGTTGCACGTAGGTTGGGGTAAACCTGCACACCCCAACAAATCATAGATACAGCCTGCAGGTTATAAAACAATAAATTACAACAGCGCCCACTAGTTAATATACAAGCCGATATGTGGAAATAAATACTATGAACCGTCAGAAAAAAATTAACGACGCATTAAATAAAAAAATGAAACAACACAATGCCAAATCACACATTAACAATAAGCCTAAATACATTTCAAAAGCTAAACGTGAAAAAATCGCCTTAGCTGAGAATCAATCACAGAATTAAATGGTTAAGATCCCGTGGACTGAACAGCCACACCTAAGAAAGCGCCTAAGCATGGGGAGCTTTTTCCTTTGCGAAATATGGATAATTGGAGTCAGTGTAGAATAGCACTTACTTAAGCCGTATTAACCGTACCTTAAGCTGCCAACTACCGAATCAGGAAGTCGTTCGCGCCCTACGGTACTCGGGTGTCGATTTAGCTGAACTGCAATGTGTTTTTGATTACGCCCTAATCTCAAGCATAGGTGAAGCTGGTATCTTTCGTTTTCAGTCAGCTCTGTATAGTTCATTGTGTAATTTCCTTTGGCGAGAAAATGTCACCACTTTACTAGCTGGCCGTCCGCCTCTGGAAATTGCACTTATATGTGCATCCGCCATCTAAATAAATCATCGCTTCTCGTTTTAGCGCTATAAGCAACTGCCCCAATAAAAATGTAACGCTCTTGATGCCGCACAAATTTAATGAAGTCAATATAACTCAGGTGATGTATTTTTTAATAACCTGTTTATCCTATCTATGGCATCGTGAATAAAATTTTAGTTCCCATTAAAATCCCGCTAACTGTTATTACCTGCATTTCTCTTTTATTGATTCCTTAGAACTGATTATATGTTGCAGTAAACTGGCCATTATAAAGATGCATTTTTTATACAATAATCTGATTGCCAAACAATACGATTTTAGGAGTATTTTTATTGATTACATTTTATAAATGTTTCGCAGAACAATAGATATTGTTGATTAAAGTTGCAATTTTTGAAATGTGTTCTAAGAAATAGCGAAAGGTTTGCATTAAGTTTGGTTGTTGATCCTGGAGCATAAAATCATTTTAAATATTTTTTCGCAGAGTTGAAAATTTATATCGCTAATTGAATCTAAAAAACAGCAACCCCCCCTCATCTCTTATCTAAAAATTAACAATTATATGTCAATAACAACAAAAAACTTTCTATTAGTGCATAACAAACTATGCGTTTTTAAGCGCCAAAAAAACTACTCGACTATAATCATCTATATACGAACGGTTGTGGTTTTTACGGAATTATAAAGGCATATGTTAAACCTGTAGATAAGCTCATGAGTAAACAGGCTACACAAAAACAGACGAATGTTTAAAAGCCCACCAGAAATAAGTAAATTTTTGCAGCAATAAACCAGGCAGGGGAAGAATGTGAAACACGTACATCAAAAAGGTTTTACTCTTATAGAAATGCTGATTGCCGTGGTCATCGTTGGCATACTCGCGGCTATTGCTCTGCCCAGCTATCAACAACAAGTAATACGCGCGAACCGGTCGGCTGCACAATCACAAATGATGGAAATTGCTAATCGTGAACAACAATATTTGTTAGCAAACCGTTCCTACGCTAGCAAAACCATTTTAGCAGTAAGTTATACCCTGCCAAGCGAAGTGTCTTCCAAGTATACCTACGGAATTACTGTAGGTTCAGCTGCCGCACCTTCATACGTTATAACGTTCACCCCAACTGGCACTCAAACGAGTGATGGAGTTTTAACACTCTCCAGTGAAGGGGTTAAAACTCCGACTAGTAAATGGTGATGATATGAGAAACTTCCACTCTATACGTCCAGCTTTTAATCATCATGGCTCAACCATGATAGAAGTGTTGGTCACTTTTCTTATTCTTGGCATTGGTCTGCTAGGTCTACTATCACTGCATGCCCGATTACAGAGCTCCCAAATGGAGGCATATCAACGTTCACAAGCGCTGCTTGTATTAGATGAGATGGCAAATCGTATTTCGAGTAATGCTGCTTTAGCGGCAACCTATGTTACAAATTCCACTGGGATAGGCACTGGCACCACTTGCGCTACCGGGGCAACAACCCAAACTCGCGATACCAATGAATGGTGTAACGCGTTACAAGGGGCCGCCGAAACTGAGTCTGCGAATAAAGTCGGCGCTATGATTGGCGCGCGCGGCTGTGTTCAAAGCTTGAGTGGCGGAACTTATATGATCACTGTCGCCTGGCAAGGATTAACCCCGGTATCAGCGCCTCCCGCTAGCGTTGCTTGTGGTAAAGATTTATATAACGGAGCCTCTGGGTCGGCTTGTAACAATGATAGCTGCCGTCGTGCAATCACTACCATTGTAAGGGTGGCGACATTATGAGCCTAAGAGCCGGTCCAGTATCGCATCGCGCGCTACAAGTAGGCGTTAGTCTGATTGAGTTACTGATTTCGGTAACCATAGGTATGCTGATAATGGCCGGAGTCTCCCAACTTTTTGTAGGCATGATTCGTAGCAGTAACGACCTGGAAAATAGTAATGCACAGATAGAGAATGGTCGTTTTGTGTTAGAAATTATCGAAAATGATTTAGTTCACGCAGGCTTTTGGGGGGGCTTTATACCTCAGTTCGATGACTTGACTTCAACTGACATTCCTCTCGATGCGCCCGCCACAGTCCCGGCACCTTGTCTCGCTTTTGCCCTATGGGACGTGGCTTACAAAACTCAGTTGGTAGGCATTCCTATACAAGCCTATGCGGATGTTCCGGCCGGTTGCGAAGCTGTAATAGTGAGCAAAAAAGCCAACACCGACATACTATTTGTTCGCCACGCGGATTCCTGTGTAGCAGGGGCAGCCGGTTGCGAGGCAGATACGACCGCAAGCGCTTCGCCCAAAGTTTATTTTCAGCCTCAGTTTTGTGGCACTGACATAGCTTCCTCCTACGCCTATGTATTAAACACCAACGGTTTTACCATGCAAAAAAGGTCCTGTTTAGCCACCGACTTGTCCGAAAAAAGGAAATACGTAGCGAATATATATTACGTCCGCGACGACAATGTATTGATGCGTGCGGAATTTGGTGGTGATGGTGGTTCAACATGGGGAGCTGCCCAGCCGTTAGTGGAAGGTGTGGAGGGCTTTGCAGTAGAGTTGGGTATCGACAATATTAGCGATGCAGGTGCGAGTGCTGCCTATAACCAGGCCATTACCTGGGCCAACCCCAACATCAAAAACTCACCAACCAATCGTGGCGATGGTACTCCAGATGGAGCGTTTATCCGTTGTACAACGGCTGTTCCTTGCTCCGCGGCAACATTAACGAATGTTGTGGCCGCAAAACTTTATGTGTTGGTGCGTAATACTACCGTGACCAGAGATTACACCGATGCCAAAGCTTATGCGTTGGGTTCTACTGCTTTAGGCCCCTTTAACGACAATTTTAAGCGCCATGTTTATTCCACTACTGCACGCTTAATTAACATATCTTCGCGCAGGCAAACACCATGAGTAAACCTTGTTATGCTCGTAAAGAAGGCGGTGCCATTTTAGTGGTGGCTCTTATTATGATGCTACTCGTTACGTTAATGGTGTCCGGTTCATTTTCTTTAAGCACCATTAATCTTAAAGCAGTGGGAAATAGTCAGGTCCGCAAAGAAGCATTGGCGTCGGCCAACGCAGCGATTGCACAGGTTATTGGTACTCCTTTTACCAATAACCCCAATGCTGCCGCATCAGACCTTACCTTTGATATTGATAACAACAATATAAATGACTACACCGTCTCTGTTGGCGTTCCTGAATGTATACGTGCCACAAAATCTTCAAGTACTGCAATAAGTAGCACTAGCTTAGTGATGCCCTCATCCAGCTGGAATACGGTATGGATGATTCAGGCTGCCGTAAATGATGCAGCCACCGGCGCGCAGACCGTTGTGCGTTCAGCCGTACGTGTTTTACTCAGCGATAGTGAAAAAAACCTTGTGTGCCCATGAGTTAGTACCGCGTTGTGGAGATTATCATGAATACTTTTTTGCAAAAAACTCTGTTTGTCGGATGGTTGTTACTGCCTTTCTACGCTATTGCCGAAGACATTGACCTATTCGTGGGAACTCCTCCGTCAGTCGCAGAGATGCCCAATGTGCTCATCGTTCTTGATAACACCGCTAACTGGAATTCACCATTTAGCAATGAAATGGGGGCTTTGGTTTCGGTGGTCAACAGTTTACCTGCTGATAAATTTAAGTTAGGTTTAATGATGTTTAGTGAAACCGGTGGTGGTAATTCAGGTGCGGATGGCGGTTATGTGCGAGCGGCGATTCGTCCGCTGACTGCTGCAACTAAAGTCCGCTTTCAATCTCTGGTAGGTAGTTTGGATGTTGGCGCTGATAAGTCCAACGGAGGTAAAGCAGCGCAAGCCATGCGTGAAGCCTACTTATATTTCGCCGGTCAAGCACCTTATGCAGGCAACAGCAAATCAAAAACTGATTACCTTGGCAACACGTCTGGAAGCACGGCTTCAAATGCTATATATGCCTTAGTCGGAAATGCATTGACCTCAATCAGCGGAAGCCCTTATACCAGCCCCATAACTTCCGGGTGCGCAAAAAACTTTATTATTTTTATCAGCAATGGTGCCGCGCAAGATAACTCCAGTGATACCAGCTCGGGCACCACTGCCCTTGCAGGCTTTAGCGGTAACACTACCACGATTAATATTTCTCCCAGCGGTTCACAATCCAACTTGATGGATGAGTGGGCGCGGTTTATGAAAACCAGCAATCTCGGAATAGTGACCTATGCCATTGATGTTAACAAAGTCACTACGGGGCAAGGCCCAGGATGGACAGCGTTGTTGAAAAGCGCATCACGCGATGTGGGTGGGGGCAAATACTTTGATGTGACCAGTAGTGGAACCCAAATCCTCGATGCACTCAATCTTATTTTTACGGAAATCCAATCCGTTAACAGTGTATTTGCGTCAGTGAGCTTGCCAGTTAGTGTAAACACTCAAGGCACCTATTTAAACCAAGTATACGTAGGGATGTTTCGCCCCGACGAAAACTCTCTGCCTCGTTGGGCGGGTAATTTAAAACAATATAAATTGGGCTATATAGATTCAACGCTCAGGTTACTAGATGCCACTGACACCAGTGCTATCAATAGCCAAACGGGATTTATAACCGAATGTGCTCGCAGCTTTTGGACTCCCACATCAGTAGACAATTATTGGGCCTATAAGCCTCAGGGAGAATGTCTGGCAGTGACCAACACTGCTAACTCTAACTATCCTGACGGCAATATCGTGGAGAAGGGAGCACAAGCTTACAAATTACGCAGTACTACCACACGCAACATGTATACCTGCGCACCCACTATGGCTGGCTGCACCACGTTAACAAGTTTTGCTGATACAAATACAGCGATTACTTCTAGCTTGTTAGGTACATCTACCGCCGCCGAGCGAACTACCACTATCAACTGGGCGTTAGGGCGTGATGTGGATGATGAGCACACCCTTGATGGCGTTACCCCAGCTGCGAATACCTCCACCGTAATGCGTCCATCCGCCCATGGCGATGTAGTTCATTCACAACCAGTGGCAATTAACTATGGCACTGATGCTGCGCCTCAAGTAGTGGTGTTTTACGGTGGGAACGACGGAATTTTACGGGCTGTTAATGGCAACCGTAGCACAGATATAGGTTCCACAGCGGCAGGTAGTGAGCTATGGTCGTTTATGGCACCGGAGTTTTATTCTGGGATTAAACGCATTCACACCAATAGCCCTGCGATTAGCTACCCAGGTAGTACAACGGCTGGTGCCATCGGTAAAAATTATGGTTTTGATGGGCCTATTAGTGCCTATGTGAGCGGCGCTACCAAATGGATATATGCCTCTATGCGCCGTGGTGGCAGTGCTATTTACGCGTTTGATGTAAGTACGGTCAGCAGTCCCTCGCTTAAGTGGAAACGTGGCTGTGACTCAAGTGGTTGCAGTAGCACCAATTTATCGGATTTTGGGCAAACCTGGGTTGCGCCCAAGGTTGTTAAGTCCGCAGGTTATGGCTCAGGCAACTCTCCGATTTTAGTTATTGGAGGTGGTTACGACATTTGTGAAGATCAAGACCCGAATACTTGCAATTCTGCTTCCAAAGGCAATGAGATTTATGTCCTGGATGCTAGCAGCGGTGTGATGCTGAACAGATTTGACACTGAACGTGGTGTTGTTGGTGACGTAATGGTGGTTAAAGGCTCAACTGGTTTGGCCGACTACATTTACGCCTCTGATTTAGGCGGTAACATTTATCGTATATCCGGTGGGGCCAACGCACCTATTGGCTTGGTCGATCCGACGCTCTGGGTCAGTACGCGAATTGCTGCATTAGGCTGCAGTGGTGTATCTAATTGCGTAGCGAATCGTAAATTTATGTTCGCACCCGATGTTCTGATAGATGGTAGTACCAATATATTGCTAATCGGTTCTGGTGACCGCGAAAAACCTCTAACTAGTTATCTCAATGCCGCCAGCGTGGTTAATTATTTCTTTATGATCAAAGATCAACCTGCTAACCCAACCTGGCTGTCAAGTGAGAGTGGAACTTGTGGCGCCGCCATTATATGCCTGGACTCATTAGTACCAATTGCACATGATGCGGCAAGCCCTACTCAAGGTATCGTTGATGCGAAAAAAGGTTGGTATTTAGGACTATCTGGAACCGAGCAAGTCGTTACTTCTGCAATTACCGTATTCGGCACCGTAACCTTCAGCACTCATACCCCAGCAACACCCACCATTGGAGCTTGCTCTAATCTTGGCACGGCGAAAGTTTATAACATTGCTTACGGCAATGCGGGTTATATCGATTCCCGTTACCAAACAGTTGCGGGTGGCGGGCTGTCGCCTTCTCCAGTCGCCGGTATGGTTACCCTGGATGATGGCAGTACGGTTCCATTTTTGATAGGTTCCTCTAAAGACTCAGCTTTAGAAGGTTCACTTCCTTATTCGCCTTCATCGTTAGCTCAACCCAAAGCTTGGGTATTCTGGAATGCAGTGAGATAGTGGGGAAATTATGATATCCATATTGCAACTAACGCATTCGAAAGATCAATCATCTGCCTTGCAGCGCGGCTTCACGCTGCTCGAGCTGATGATTACTGTGACGATAATAGCTATTATAACGGGGTTAGCCATACCTTCATTTTCCGATACTATTCTAAAAAGCAGGCTAACTAGCCAAGCCAGAGATTTACTTGCAGGCTCCTTAATAGCGCGAAGCGAAGCCATCAAACGCAACCAAACTGTCACCTTGTGCGCGTCAAGTAACGGTAACTCATGCAGCGGTACTTGGGCAAACGGCTGGATTGTTATAACTACTGATAACACCATTGTTCATGCACACAAAGCGGCTCCCACGGGTTTTCTTATTAACTCACCCTTGACCAGCATCACCTTCAGAGCGTCAGGTCTCGGCGCTAGCATGACTACCTTGACTATCTGCAAAGCAACCCCCATCGTTGGCAAGGAAGAGCGAGTCCTGACTATTAGCGGTACCGGCAGGCCATCACTTGCTAAAACTCTGATGGGCACTTGCGCGCCCTGATATGTTATAGCTGCAAATAAAATTAAACTTTATTCATGCTAGAAAAATATTCATTTGCAGTAGATTTAAGAGGTCGGATTATTTTTGATCTATAAATCCTTGTCGGCAGCAGATCTCAATTTTCTTTGCTTAGCCACAAAACTGCAGGAGCAGTTTTGCACAACGAAGTTGCCCGCAGGGAAATGTCCATTTAACAGATCTTTACATCACCACTGAGAGTTTTATATGAATTTGGAAAAGTCAAAAAAACGTATAACAAAGAGGGATAAAATGGGGTTTCAGGGTTATCCTAAAATTACCTTGTCCTACCATGGAAAAACTATCAATCATGCAACCGAAGTGTTAGTTGAATTTGTACTGGAAGAAGGTGCCGACGTCCAAACGGAAAGGTTTTCAAGTAAAATCGATGCGCGAGACGATGAAACAATTCAGTCCGCACTCGTCAAAATGATCGAACGCACAGACTCTAAAACCGTTTCGCAAATAGAAGGCGTTTCCGTTGTAGCGTGAACAATATAAAATGGCATAGTGAGTAAAGTTGCCATAAATAATAAAGAAAAGTGAAACCTACGGCACGATATTTACGATATTCGAGATAACTATGAGCGAAAAAATTAATGACGACGCTTTGCAAGCACTAAAAATTGCTTTTACATATATGCCAAAAGCAATCGAAATAAACAAATACGAATACGGTGATCGCTACCAAACTGCGCTTGAACACATTCAAACAGTTAGAGAAATATTACTGATCAACGATGTGGACCCCGAAGAGGTATATGGTGAGATCAATCCTGAAAGCACACCTCGTTCAACCTATTAAAACCTGGCGAAAATTAAAGGATTTGGGGTAAAATATATTGCACAAAGCAATCAAGCAGTTTCGAATTATACGACTAAAAATAAATACACCCTGAAAATAAAACACTACAAAGGGATTCAAAAAATCAACTTTATCAGCACTACATCCATTAGCTTACGCTGCCGTTAGCACACTCAGCTACTTTTTTGAATATGATCTGACCGACTTTAGCTACTCAAAGAAACCTTAAAAAAACATGAAAAATTTTAATTTATTCACCTTAGTAATGGCTATACCCGTGTTACAGGCTTGCGCAGCGCCGCATCAAGATTCAGCGGTTTATACCCATTTATTCCCTATACACCCGGAGATTATGAGCCAAACTGAGAGCAATATAAGTGAAGCTAGACTCTTAGATAACGATGGCAATATGTATTCAACGTTTTGGGACTTAGGCTCTAACGATGAAGCCAGCTTTGTTAAAAAATTAGAGTTGTGCGATCAACAAATTAAAGACCGGGAGCTATTTAGACAACATGTTGAATTATTTCAAATTAATTTGAGTGATATTCAACCCAGCCTCTTTAAAGAACATACTCGTTGCATTGAAGCCCAAGGCTTTACGCTTAAAAATAAGGAAGCTTTTCTGCCAACGAAATTTATGCTCACTATTTATCGCGGCCATTCGAAAACTTCCAACTATATACCTGTCGGTGGAACCTACTACATTGGTAAAAAAAATACTTCTTTTCTTGATATTTATAAACATGTGACTGAATGTACATTGCAAATAAAAAATACCGATGGCGGAGGTGTTGTTGAAAAATATATGGAAAATGCAACATACGTGAGCATTGAGCCTTATGTGGCATTGATGCAATCTTGCTTAACAAATTTCGGATATTTAATCTCCATGGATAGCCTGATAGACATTAAGTCGCAACAACAATTGCAAAACACTCCAAACAACACAGATCACGTGCCGCCAGACCTAATAAAATTTGAGCATTTGTAATGATATAAATAATAGCCTTGTACCTCGCAGATTGGGCTGCAAAGCCCAACACTTCCCGTTCCCTACCCGCACAATTCAATGCAAACCCACAAGCCGCTACCCCCGTTATCTTATTAAATGACATTTAAACTCAGCCCTGTTGGGCCCGCGCCTCGGCCAACCCAGGATAGATTTTAAAAACCAGACAACTTCCCTGCTTTTTCTGCAGGCAATCTTGAATAAAATCCTGTATATTGCAGCGCTATTTTTAACCCTCAGCTTATAGAGAGCGCCATGACTGACTTAAACCTTTACAGAAACATTGGTATCTTCGCCCACGTAGATGCCGGCAAAACCACTACTACCGAGCGTATCCTTAAGCTGACGGGTAGAATTCACAAGATTGGTGAGGTTCACGAAGGTGAATCGACTACCGACTTCATGGTACAAGAAGCCGAGCGCGGCATTACCATTCAGTCCGCAGCTGTGAGCTGTTTTTGGAAAGGCACCCGCTTCAACGTGATCGATACCCCCGGACACGTTGACTTCACCGTGGAAGTGTATCGTTCATTAAAAGTACTCGATGGCGGTGTCGGCGTATTCTGTGGTTCTGGCGGTGTAGAACCTCAGTCAGAAACTAACTGGCGCTATGCGAACGATTCAAAAGTAGCTCGTTTGATTTTCGTCAACAAGTTAGACCGTATCGGCGCAGACTTCTTGAAAGTGACCGCTCAAGTAAAAAAGGTATTGGGCGCCAACCCATTGATCATGACCTTGCCGATCGGTATTGAAGATGATTTCGTCGGTGTTGTCGATTTGTTAAGCCGCAAAGCTTACATTTGGGATGCGACTGGCCAACCAGAAAACTACACTATTACCGACGTGCCAGCCGATATGGTTGACGACGTTGAAATGTACCGCGACCAAATGATCGAAACTGCTGTTGAGATGGATGACGATTTGTTGATGGCGTATATGGAAGGTGAACAACCGTCTATTGAAGATGTTAAGCGTTGCATTCGTAAAGGTACTCGCGAATTAGTCTTCTTCCCAACTTACTGTGGTTCTGCCTTTAAAAATAAGGGTATGCAACTGTTGTTAGATGCGGTTGTTGATTATTTGCCAGCTCCGCACGAAGTTAACCCACAGCCTTTGACTGACGAAGAAGGCAAGCCAAATGGTAAGTTCGCCATAGTGTCTGCTGATGAGCCGTTCCGCGCTTTGGCATTCAAAATCATGGATGACCGTTTTGGTGCCCTGACATTCGTACGTATTTACTCTGGAAAATTGGACAAGGGTGACACCATTCTTAACTCGTTTACCGGAAAATCCGAGCGTGTTGGCCGTATGGTTGAGATGCAAGCGAATGACCGCAATGAGCTGAGCCATGCCGAAGCGGGCGATATTATCGCTATTGTCGGCATGAAGAACGTTCAAACCGGTCACACACTTTGTGATCCAAAACACGAATGTACGCTTGAAGCGATGGTATTCCCTGAGCCAGTGATCTCAATTTCTGTTGCGCCGAAAGACAAAGGCTCTACCGAAAAAATGGGTGTTGCGATCGGTAAAATGGTTGCAGAAGATCCAACCTTCCGCGTTGAAACCGATATCGATTCAGGTGAAACCATTCTTCGCGGAATGGGTGAATTACACCTTGATATTAAAGTAGACATTCTGAAGCGTACTTACGGTGTTGAGTTACAAGTAGGCCAACCACAGGTTGCTTACCGTGAAACCATCACCCGTGAAATCGAAGACAGCTACACCCACAAGAAACAATCAGGTGGTTCTGGTCAGTACGGTAAAATCGATTACACCATTAAACCAGGCGAGCCAAACACCGGTTTCGTTTTCACCACCTCTTGCGTGGGCGGTAGCGTTCCTAAAGAATTCTACCCAGCGATTGAGAAAGGTTTCCGCTCCATGATGCCAACGGGCACCCTGGCTGGCTTCCCAGTATTGGACGTTGTAATTGATCTAAATGACGGTGCATTCCACGCCGTTGACTCCTCGGCAATTGCGTTTGAAATCGCTGCGAAAGGCGCTTTCCGTCAATCCATACCTAAGGCTGGCCCACAATTACTTGAGCCAATCATGAAGGTTGATGTGTATAGCCCGGAAGATCACGTAGGTGATGTTATTGGTGACTTGAACCGTCGCCGCGGCATGATTACTGGCCAGGAAGCTGGTGTTACTGGTGTGCGTATTAAAGCCAATGTACCTCTTTCAGAAATGTTTGGTTACATCAGCACCTTGCGTACCATGACCTCAGGTCGCGGTCAGTTCTCTATGGAATTCTCTCACTACGCTCCGTGCCCAATGAACGTAGCTGAAGCAGTTATCGCTAAAGAGAAAGAAAAGAAAGCTGCTTTAGCCAAGTAATAGGCCAGATAAAAGCTAAGTAATATTTTTAGCTAGTGCCTCTCCTGCGCATCCATGCGCTTGAGGCATACCGTTCATCCTGAACATAAAAAAATCCCTGTCCGTGAAAACTGGCAGGGATTTTTTACAACCGCAAAGTCATGATTGTTGATTTGCACTTAAAATATCACCCACTTTTGAACTGAAGTTTGACCCGCTGCGAACTCTATTTCACCATTAAAAACTCCATAACTCCTTTAGTTCCATTGCATTGCGGCGTGATATTTCAAGCCGCTTGCCATCACGCATGGTGATTTCATAACCATCATTGATAGCTTCTTCAATATGGATAATTGACTGCAGATTGACAATATACTGACGGCTCGTCCGAAAAAAATACTTTTTAGGCAAACGCTCTTCAATTAGGCTGAGCGACTTTTTAATAAAGGCATTGTTACCGTTAAAATATATACGCGAATAATTTTTGCAACTTTCAAAATATTGAATGGATTCCAGCGCTACTAAATGGCATTTATCACCATCTTTTATAAATATCCTGTTATTTATTTCCAGTAATGGTTTTATTTCTTCAGCAGTTTCATTTGATGTTAGCTTATTAATTGCTGCTGCAAGTCGTTCGTGGCTAATCGGTTTTAGTAAATAATCAACAGTATTGTAATCAAATGACTGAATAGCGTACTCAGAATAGGCAGTCGTAAAAATAATTTGTGGCATATAATCAAGTTTATCTATTAAATCAAATCCACTTTCCCCAGGCATGTGAATATCTAAAAATATTACATCAGGTTGAGTTTCTTTAATTAATGTTAATGCTGTGGATGGATGATCTGCTTCACCTACCACTTGTAGTTCTGCATAGACATCAAGCATTTTTACTAATCCCTCGCGAGCAAGGCGAGAGTCTTCAACAACTATCGCTTTCATTCTGCAAATTCCTTTGGTAAGGTCATAATGACTTTAAATTCGCTGGTAGTTTTGGTAATGTCCAATATAGCTTTGTTTCCGTAAAGCAGGTGCAATCGTTGTTTAATATTGCTTAACCCAATTCCTGGACTTTTTTGCGGGAAATTTATCCTAAGAGGAATATCATTAATGACAGTAAAAATAAGTTGATCGTTTTTCTCTAATACTTCCAATATTAAAACGCCGCCGTTTTTAATATTATCCAGCCCATGTTTAATTGCATTTTCAACCAGCATTTGTACTGCCATAGGTGGCACCAGGTATAGGGATAGCTTTTGTGAAATATTCATGTTGAAATTTAATCGACTTCCCAATTGAGCTTGTGCAATGGCAATGTATCTATTAATAACTTCAATTTCCTGCCCCAGTAAAACCTTTTCTTGTTTATTGCTTTCTAAAGAATAGCGCAACATCTCTGAAAGAGATGTAATCATATTGTCAGCATTTTGGGTATTTTCATGGATCATAAAACGAATGTTGTTCAAGGCATTAAATAAAAAATGTGGGTTTAATTGATTGCTTAAACTATTTAATTGAGCTTCCTTTAAACTATTTTGTAAGAGGATATTCGTTAGTGCAGTTTCTTTTTCTCTTTTATTTGTTGTAATACTTATATAGACAAAAATCCAGGCGCAAATAAAAAGCTGAAATAAAAGTATTCGTCCAAGAATTAAAGCGCTGATTAGTTTTATGCTATTCAAATGATTAGGTTGAATATATCCATTGTAAATAATAGTCCAAAACAATGGCAAGACTATTGCCTGGTTAAGAATGGCGGCTAATATCGCAGCTGCAATACTATAAATAATTACCACAGTGGCCAATTTTTTCATGGGCATTAAATGAAGCTTATACTTGTCATCAAGCCATTGAAAAATGAATACAATTATTGTGTAAAGCGGCAGCCAAAGTATATCGCCAGCAATGGTATAGGGTACCCACGAACTCCACGTAAGTGTAGATATCAGCTCAATTGAAAATGAGAGCACGAGCGCAAAGCTATGGTAAGCCCAAAAGTTTTTATCTTGTTTAAATACATTAATGCCCATTGGCAGTCTCAAGTTTTTAATGTTAGATGGCAGTGGCTCTTGCAGTTTCAATCGGGAACTCAGGATACCAGAATGTCCAATACTAGAGTTAATGCGACGCAACCAGATTTATTGAGCCCATCACTACTTACGTTTTCGACGTAATCCTCCAATCACAAGAAAACAACCGTTCAAATAGAAATACTACCGTTCGGCACCTAATTAACAATATTATGCTGCAGTGAAATAGACTTCGTGGTTCTTGGATACCAATACGGAATAATATGCCTGCTATAATGTACACTTGAAAAAATAGAAGATTTTTATAAAAAAAATCAAAACATTCAATTACTACAGAAGTGAAAAAATAAGATGAGAATTTCGTTATTAACTCTTTGCTTTATTTTTTTATCGAGCTGTGGCGGTTCATCCACAGGGAATTCAGCAGCAACATCGTCCAGCTCCACTGCCGTCAATTTACCACCAATGAGTTCTTATCCAACTTATTACCCCACTTTTTCACGCATTACGGATGCTGAAATTGATGTTGCTTGGGACAAGATCCAGGACCCTGAACAAGAAGCCTTAACTTATGATATCAAGCTAGGCGACGAAAATTTATTTACCAAGACATCCATAAAAAATACCAGCATTAAAAATTTAACACCTCAAACCAATTACGATATCAACGTATTTGCGTCAGACCCTGCAGGAAATACAACGCATGCCTTATTAACCTTAACTACTTTGCCAGCTGGTGAAAGTGTAAGCCTGAATAAAATTAATGTTGAAAATTTAACACGTCAATATGCTATTTTTAAACCAAACAACCCCAATCACGAAATAATGCCTGTTGTGATTATTCTCCATGGCGCAGGCGGCTATGCTTGGCCAGCCGCTATTTATGACTACTGGGTAACCATAGCTCGCCGCGAACATTTTATTTTTGTTATGCCACAGGCTTTAGTTCAAATTGGCAATACATATCCAAGCTGGGCGGCTCGGTTTGCCACCGATGCATCACCATCGGAGCAAGTAACCTGGAGTGATGTCCTTTTTATCAATAAAGTCTTGGATGAACTTATCAGTCAAGACGATGTTGATGCCAACAAGATTTATCTTGCTGGCATGTCAAGCGGTGGATATATGACTTTTTTTGCCGCACAAGATACGCAAGATAGACTCGCCGCTGTAGCATCAATTTCAGGCTCATTAGCGAAAGATACTCTTGGTAAATTTGCTCTGGATAAACCATTACCTCTACTTAAAATGCATGGTACAGCTGACACAGTCGTTCCCATGTATAACACGGATGTCACCTGGGATGATATTTTCAACGTATGGAGTCAAGCTAATAAAACAACTACAAGTACCACGACTGAATTGTCTGATATTAATAAAACAGACTCATCAACTGTAACGCTTATAAAATTCCGTGGTGATACTATCGCAAGTGATATAGATTTCTACCGAATCAATAATGGTGGTCATTCAGTTCCAGGGATTGAGGGCGAAGCTAATCAAGATATAAATGCCTATGAAGTTATTTGGGAGTTTTTCAAAAACCATCAATTAAGTGATCGTTAACCATTTTCAAAATTATATTCAAAGGAACCACAAAAAAATTTACGCACTTGTACGTTAGAGGGGCGAAAATAGTACACTGCATCGACTTTATAGTTACCCAAAATGAAATTAAGGAAGTGTTAATGAAACGCTATGTAATACCCTTTACTGTATTTACCATATTACTACTGGCTGCCTGTGGCGGTGGTAGCGGATCACCTGCTACAAGTCCCTCATCAAGTTTTACCAGCAACTCTGTTGTAGATACGGTAGTTCACGAATGCGAACTAAGACCGAAAACAGTGATTGATCCGCAAGCACCGCAAATCACACTGAGTGGTGAACGCATTATAAATGTACCACTAGGTTCAACTTATATGGATGCAGGAGCATTTGCGAAAGATGCCAATAACAATGATTTAACGGCTGATATTCAAGTGGCTGGACTAAACAAAGTCAATCCCAATTTGGAAGACGATTACTTAATTCGTTACGATGTTAGCGATAGTGGAAATAGAAAAGCGCAATCAGTTCATCGCATAGTGCGAGTTTTTTCTGATCGTCCGAAAAAATACAGCCTGCGCCCCTTTAATAGCACGTCTGCACCCATGGGGTTTTTAGAACATTTACCTACCTATATTACGCAGGCCCCCAATGCGCGTTATCCGCTACTGCTCGTCGCACATGGCTGGGAACATTTTGTGCAACAATCGCCTGTTTACGACAGGCTAAGTACGCTAGTCATGGGGGCAAATATTTATCGCGTATTTGATGAAAATTTGTGGCCGGACTCCAGACCTTTTATTGTATTAGAACCGCAACGTTGTGTAGATGTAGGTGATATTGAGTGGCAACAGGTTGATCAATTAATTGATTGGGCCTTAGCAACTTATCCAATAGACTCGAGCAGAATTTACTTAACTGGCATGAGTGCAGGTGGCTATTTTACCTATCGTTTCCCCGTATTATTTCCCAATCGCCTGGCGGCAATTGTACCTATGTCTGCAGGTGCACCGGTTTCTACAGAAAATGACATTGCAAGTTTCTGTAAAGCTATGGAAAAAATGCCCATTTGGGCTTTTCACGGAGATGCAGATCAAACAGTACCTTTGAACAATACAATCAATACGATTAATATTTTAACAACAAAATGCCCAACACCGCCCTCACCGGCTCCTTTGCTTACCATCATTCCCAATGGCGATCACGTTATTGCAAATCGAATTTGGGACGATAGTTTCATTGGCCAGGGCGATCCAAGATACACCCTACAAAATGAATCAATTTATGATTGGTTATTGCAGTACTCGCTCCCACCAAAATAATAATGAATACTAACTCTCTACCAATTTTGTATAGTTTCCGACGCTGCCCTTATGCTATGCGTGCGCGAATGGCCATTAGCGCAGCGGGCATTAAAGTGCAAACGATAGAGGTCTCGCTAAAAAATAAACCGCAAAGTTTAATTGATTATTCTCCTAAAGCGACTGTGCCAGTGGTGGTCACAGTGAGTGGTGAAGTAATCGATGAGAGCTGTGACATCATCCTGTGGGCGTTACATCAAGCCGACCCGGACAATTGGTTAATGCAAAACGATGCGTTAAAGCAACAGCAAATGCTGCAACTCGTCGATAGCTGCGATACAGAGTTCAAACCTCTGTTAGATTGCTATAAATATTTTGATCGCCATCCTGAATATTCGCAGGCAGAATATCGTCTCCAAGCAGAAGTTTTTTTGCAAAGGTTAGATGTTAGATTATCCATGCATGCATTTTTAATGGATGCGAATATGCGTTTTGCAGATGTCGCTATTTTTCCCTTTATTCGGCAATTTGCAGGTGTAGATAAAATATGGTTTGCAGCAAGCCCTTATAAAAATTTACAGCGCTGGCTTGATTCGTGTATCGACACCGCCTTATTTAAGGCCGTGATGGAAAGCAAGTAGCCCGTAATGAGTAAAATGTATTACGGGGAGATTCGTGAAATAGACTTTCTCGCACTTGTAATCGACACATTGAAATTTAAAATTTGTATAATTTTTTTAAATATATATATCGAGAATATTAAATGTTAATTACCCACGCTAACGCTCACCGGTTAATGTTACTCGTTATGGTAATTTGCTTGGTGCTATCTGGATTGCATCCTTATGATCGCACCACCTGGATTTTAGAAATTTTTCCTATTATTCTTGCCACGCCAGTATTGATCTTCTCTTATAAAAGATTCACCTTAACTAATTTAGTTTATATCTGCATTTTGTTACACGCGTTAATACTCATGACTGGCGGCGCCTATTCCTATGCTCGAGTACCCATTGGTTTTACAATTGCCGAATGGTTTGATTTAACACGAAACCCGTATGACAAACTGGGTCACTTTTTTCAAGGCCTTGTACCGACATTAGTAGCACGTGAAATTTTACTACGCAAACAAGTTATAAACGGTAAAAAAATGTTAGCGTTCATTCTTGTTAGTATCGCACTTGCAATTAGCGCTAGTTACGAATTAATTGAATGGGCCTCTGCTTTAATGCTTGGCCAAGGTGCGGATGAATTTCTTGGCACTCAAGGTGATATGTGGGATACACAATCAGATATGTTTTTTGCATTAATTGGCTCAATAACCGCGCTCATAGCACTGGCACATATGCATGACAAACAATTAAATACGTTAGCAGGCGGTTAATAAAATCACGGGAGTCGAAATAAAATCTTAATTATTACGTAAATTTAATTCTACGCTGATCCCACTTTTATTTGATCCGTTATATCTATTTAATACACTCCATTAATCTGTGTATTGCCGGTTCAATTTGATGTTGTGGAATTCTGCCCAAGCCCAGCATGAGTTGATTTTGGATATCGGTTGTGACGCTGAACTCTGATCCGCAATGCAATTTAATGCCGCACTGCAATGCATTATGACAAACTTGCTGCGCAGAATATTTCAGATCGAGATCCAGCGTGAGATGCATACCCGCCAACATTATGGTGGGCGTCAAAATGCCATTCGATATCTTTTTTACTGTCGCCACAATTGTTTGGTACTTTTGTGAGTAAATGCGATTCATCCGGAAAATATGTCTTCTCAACTCACCCGACCGCATAAACTCTGCCAAGGCTAATTGTGTGGGTACCGGCGTTCGCCAATCCTGCACCTGACGAGCTGCTGCCAAATAAGCTATTGCCCATTCAGGCGCAACAATAAATCCTGTGCGCATATCGAGGAACATACTTTTCGAAAATGTGCCTATGTAAAAAACACGCCCTTGAGAATCCAATGTTTGTAGCGCATCAATCGGTTGTGCACCAATTCGAAATTCGCTGTCGTAATCATCCTCGAGAATAATCATATCTTGCTGCTTTGCCATTTGCAGGAGTGCTGCGCGGCGCGCCATCGACATGGGGACGGACGTTGGAAATTGATGCGTAGGCGTTACAAATACCATGTTCACTTCAGGCGGAATGGCATCGACAATCAAGCCGTCACGATCAACCGGGACATCAAAAATATGTGCACCTGCCATAGCAAAGGCGCGCCGCGCCATTGGATAACCTGGAGACTCTACCGCCACACAGGTGACACCTGGCTCAATAAATAATTGTGCCAACAAAACGTATGCTTGTTGCGCACCACTGCACACGAAAATTTGTTCTGCCGTACAACTAACCGCGCGCGATTGTGAAACAAATCCTGCGATCATTTTGCGCAAACTGGGCTGTCCCGAAGGATGGCCTATTTCCATTGTTTTGGTTTCCATTTTTCGATATTGCCGACTGATACAGCGGCGCCAAACATCGAAAGGAAACTGACTGCTATCCGTAGTGCCCAGTGAAAAATCAAATTCAATTGGCGCGCCAGTTGGTATTGCAAACACACTGGGGTTTCGCCATTTTGGTGCGACTCGCGCCAGCAAATTTGTAGTGGCAGTCGCATGAGGTAAGGTTGCGGCGATATTTGCCACTATGGTGCCGCTTCCCGCGAGAGTTTCTAAAAGCCCTTCACTTTGTAAACGTGCATAAGCCTGCAATACCGTATTGCGAGAAACTTTTAATTTTGCTGCCAGTACTCGACTCGAGGGAACCGCCGTTCCTGAACTTAAGCGCCCTTGCAAAATAGCATTATTGAGTTGATTGTGGATTTGGGCGACTAAATTTAAATTGCTTGAATTGTCGCGCGATATCCGGAGATCGATTGCAAAAACTGGATCCATAAAAATCACGATTACTGGTTCTTTTGAAGGGCCAATATACGTGGGATGCTGCACGAACTCAATTACTAGATGGCAAACATATAAATCGTTTAGTGAGTGAACATCCGATGTATCGAAGAGCAATATTGATTTTCTGAAAATGCAACTTTGTAAATGTGGCTTTTAAAAACACGACATAAAATTTTTATTTCGTTAGCTGTAAATGGCTAGGTTCAATTATGACGTTAATTGTTTACACAATAAATTCAATTTCATCAAGAACCTTTTCTTTTAAAACAAGAGTCTTTTCTTTTAAAACAAGAGCCTTTTATTTTTAAAACATAAACCCTTTCTTTTTAAAACAAGAACTATTTTTAAAAAAAATAGTTCTCAACAACAAAGGAATACGCATATGAGTACCTTAACAGAAATTGAAAATCCCTTAAGTAAGTTATTTTTTGCCCGCCCCGCCATTAAAATATTTGGCATATTGTTGAGTTTAACAACTGCGTCATTTGCGTGGGCATCTTCCTACGCTCACTCGCCTGAGAAGTGGGTGGCAACCTGGTCATCACCGCCTATGGCCCAGGCTCCCGCTACCGAGGCAACTCCAACGCAACCGTCATTCGTACCACGCGCATTTGAGAATCAAACAATACGGCAGATCGCTCATATTAGTCTTGGTGGTCAACGTGTTCGTATTCGCGTGTCGAACGCATATGGCACCCAACCATTGCGTATTGGTAGTGCGCATGTTGCCTTGCAGGCAAGTGGCGCCGCAATTGTTCCAGGATCAGATCGTGCGCTAAAATTTAGTGGGCTTCCTGCTATTTCTGTTCCCGCTGGAGCAGTAGCACTCAGCGATCCAATCGACCTTAGCGTTGCTACCCAGGCAAGTTTTGCGGTGAGCCTGTATTTGCCAACGAACACCGGCCCTGCGACTTTTTTTGAAAACACTTCACAAGCAGAAACTTATGTTTCCGGGCCGGGAGATTTTACCGGTTCTGCAAATCTACAATCTGCTGAAAACCTTCAATCACGGTATTTTCTCTCGGTTGTTGAAGTCTCTGCTCGCGGAAATGCGGGTACTGTTGTTGCTATCGGAGATTCTGTAACAAAAGGAGCAACCGCCACTAATCTTAGCTGGCCAAGTTTTTTGTTTAATCGACTCAACTCGCAATACGGAACACAAAAACTCGGCGTCATTAATCAAGGTATAGGTTGCGGCCGCATGCTGTACGATTTTTGTGGACCAGGTGCAGCAAACCGTTTTGATCGCGATGCACTTGCTGTTAGTGGTGCTACTCATGTCATCGTTGCCTTAGGTTTGGTTGATATTATTTTACCAACCGCATTTGGCATTCCCAGCCAAACTGTCAGCGCAAGTGACATTATTGTGGGATTGAAGCAGTTGATCGAACGTGCCCATGCACAAGATTTAACGGTTTATGGCGCTACCATTACCCCCTTTGGCAGTAGCATATTCCCAAATGTTTACACGCCGGAAAATGAAGCCACTCGCAAAGCAGTTAATCGCTGGATTCGCACCAGCGGCGCCTTTGACGACGTAATAGATTTTGATGCGGCAGTACGTGATCCCAATGATCCCACTCGCTACTCAGCCATTTATACCATTGATGGCATACATCCTAATGACGCTGGTAGTGAGCTAATGGCAAATGCAGTAGATATCAGATTATTCCAATAGCCATTGCTTCAGATGTTAGGTTTTAAAGAAAGAAATCTCGGGGACTTGCCCCCGAGTCTAGGTAAATAAGTCAAAGAAAATTCCTTCACAAAGGGCT
>JANYIO010000049.1 GCA_025362015.1 Gammaproteobacteria bacterium
TCAGGAATAAGCTGTTTTAACAGTGTTTTTTCGAAAAGGGTCAGTGAAACTATTTGTAGTAATGTGTAGAGCGAGGCGTCTGTACTCAGCTTTTTCTTGATGTCGACTACAAGGAACCACTCAACGAAAACGATAACCAATTGAATTTGTTTGAGTTTTTAACCGGACACTAGTGATATTTTACATTAAGTCGTTTGAGAAATAATTGTTAACGGAACGCAATTAATGCAGCAGTTACCGCCACATTTAACGATTCCACGCCATTGTTCATTGCAATGCGAACTTGCTCATTGCAGAGTTGTGCCACTTCTTTAGATACGCCATCCGTTTCATTTCCTAAAACATAAATGCACGCTTGCTGTGGTTTAAATTCTTTCAGTTCGGATTTTGCATGAGAAGACAGTGAGCAAATAAGTGTGCCTTGAGCTTTAAAATCTTTTAATGCGGCTGCCAGAGAGTTACAGCGTAGAATAGGTGCGCGGAAAACCGTACCAGCGCTTGCTTTAATAACCAGCGGATCAATTTGCGCACTGCCGTATTGCGGTAATAAAATCCCATCAATATTACCTGCGCAGGCTGAACGAATAATCATACCTAAATTTTGTGGGTTACTGATTCCATCTAACGCTAGAAGAGTAAACTTTTCACCTGCTTTTTTTTGTAGAAAAATATCGTAGGTTTGAAAGCCTCGGCACATTAAATCAGCGGCAACACCTTGGTCTTGGCTAGAGTTTTTTGATATTCGCGAAAGTGCCTGACGGTTGTGATAAAGAATTTCTGCGCCTTTGGCTTTTGCTAATGCAATAATCTCATCCATAATTTCTGCAGATTTATTGCTGTCTGCTAAATGCAGCCGATGAATGCGGGTAGATATATCTTGTAGAGCTTCTAAAACGGGTTTGCGACCGTAAACAGTCAGCATGCTGTCAAAGAGTTTTTTTTTGTCCAAGTAAGCTTGGCTATCACTGCATTCTTTTGTCATGAGAGTTCTTGTTATGAAGGTTCTTTAATGTTTTTGACATATGTCTTTATAGGTGCGTACTGTTCTATCTAAACCCATGGCAATAGCATCAACTATGAGTGCGTGGCCAATAGATACTTCAAGCAGCTTCGGTACTCGGCAAAAGTAAGCCAGGTTGTGTAAATTTAAATCGTGTCCTGCATTTACGCCAATATCTATTTGTTCTGCATGTTTTGCGGCGCTGAAATAGCGCTGAAATAATGATTCGAAGTTTTTATCTTGATGTTTGTACGCTTCTGCATAGGGCCCGGTGTAAAGTTCAATACGATCCGCGCCAATAGTTTTGGCCAATTCAATTTGCTGAATATCAGGATCCATAAATAAACTTACTCGTACACCTGCAGCTTTTAATTGTTCAATAATAGGGCGTAAAATTTCGCCAGATTTGTGCAAATCAAAACCATGATCGGAAGTCAGTTGATCATTAGCATCAGGCACTAGTGTGCATTGTTCTGGTTTTGTATTCAGTACCAGTTGAATAAAGCCAGGGAAGTCCCCCATTTTTTCAGCAAAGGGGTTGCCTTCAATATTAAATTCGGCTTGGTGATTATCTTGCAATAAATCAGCAAGCTCATAAACATCGCGTGGGCGAATATGGCGTTGATCGGGGCGTGGGTGAACGGTTAGTCCATCGGCACCCGCGGCTAAACACAGCTTCCCATGCGCAACAACATCAGGGTAATTTCCTTCGCGAGAGTTGCGGATAAGAGCGATTTTATTAAGGTTGACACTCAGTGCAGTTGTCATTCAGGTGCTCCCACAGATATGTCACCAGGGTGGGTTTTTTCCGTTGCTTTGGTTGCGACTTCAGTTTTAACATCGGTTGTCGTTTTGTTGTTGGATATGCGCTGAATTTTTAAAATGTGAATTGCAGCGTTAGGTGCTTCAGGAAATTGTTCGTGCATTCCGCGTGGTTGCAGTGAAATTTTTTCTGCTATTTCAATGCCTTCAATGACTTTACCGAAAACGGTATATCCGGAGTTTTTGCCGTTGACATTAAGTGCAGGATTATTTTGCATATTAATAATAAATTGTGATGTAGCTGAATCTACGCCACTTGCCTCTGCACTTGTCGTGTGCACCATGGCAACCATTTGATAATCGTTTTTTAAACCATTGTAAGCTTCATTTTTAATAGCTGCGCGCGTGGCTTTTGCCGAAAAATCAGCGGTTAAACCCCCGCCTTGAATGAAAAATCCAGGGACAACACGTTGAAAAATGGTGTCATTATAAAAATCATTATCCACATACTCTAAAAAATTTTTAACTGTAATGGGTGCTTCATGCGGAAACAGCTCTATCACAAGTTGACCGAGATCCGTTTGCAGCACAATGCGTGGGTTGAGTTGTGCAGCCACAAGAGTGGAGCTGCTCAATGTTAAAATAACAACAAAAAATGCATTTATAATGTTGCGCATAAAATATCACTCATTTTAAAAATCTAATTCCATTCGGAGTGGCGTTTAGTTTTGCCGAACGATTGCAATATTAATGATAAAATAACGCCACCGAGAATTAATAGGCCACCGTAAATGCGTTGTCTATTTTTATCGTATTTCTTCAACATATCATTTTCTGCTGCCAGTACATCTCTTTCGGTTTGTAGCAGCTGAAATTCACGATGCATGTTTTGATTTTCTTGCTCCATATTTACATCTGAAGTGGTTGCGGTGCGCATTTCTTCAGTTTCTTTGAGTAGCGTTTGATAGGTTGCATTTACACTGTCTAATTCACTTTTCAAGCTAACATTTTGTTTTTGTAATTCAATTATATTTGACGATCCTGACGTTAGCGCTTCTAGTTTCATGGCTGCAGTTGGCTCGTTAATTAAATTTTGGCTGCGCACCCAACCTTCAATGCCGTCAGCTGTCACAACTTGAGACCATTTATTTTTGTTTAAATCCTCTTCTTCGCGAATAAATTTTAATTTTGTGCCTGAGGTTAATCCATTTTTTAATATTCCTGCTTGATTATCTTTATCGCTACGCAGGGGTACAGAAATAATATCGGTTATATATCTGCTTTCAGCAAAGCTGGGTAATGAAAATCCTGCTGCGAGTGTAGTAGTGGTGATTAATGCAGAGAGTATTATTTTGTTGGTTGCTTTTATTTTTTTCATAATTAGTGTGTTGTTCATAAGTGGGGTGCTCGTAGATAGGTTGTCCCTTGCATAAAATTAGGGCAATACTTTTTTGAAAGGTTTTACTATTACTTGTGCATACACGCCCGCGAGAATATAGGGATCAGCTGCGGCCCAGGCTTGTGCATCTTGCAGTGAATTAAATTCGGCAACGACCAAGCTGCCAGTAAAGCCTGCATCGCCAGGGTTTTCGTTATCAACGGCAGGGTGCGGGCCTGCTAATACTAAGCGCCCCGAGTCGTGCAATATTTGCAAACGCTCCAGATGAGCGGGGCGTGCAATTTTACGTTTTTCCAAACTGTTAGCAGTGTCTTCACTAATTATTGCGTAAAGCATAGCAGTCTCTCTATTTGTCTATTTGTCTATTTGTCGTTGCTTTCATTGTCGTTGCTTTTATTATCATTATTTTCATGATCACTACTATCGTTCATCACATCATCCATTGTTAAGTGGGTGAGTAAACGAATGCTGCGAAAAATGTACATCAAGGTGGCAATCATAATGATCATGGAAGGAACTGCTATGACGGGGAATCCTATCGCATGCATTTTGCCGATCTCGACGTTAAATGCTTCTGTGCCGGTAGGGCTTATCACTATCATTTTAGCTAAAACATAATTGAGCACGGCGGAAATAAAAAATGAAATGGCAATAAAATATGAACCATTGCGTAATGTTTTTTCAAAGATTGCAACATTGTTGCTTTCCTTTAGCGCAGCTGCAATTTTATCAACGCGAATAATATTTTCGTTATAAATAAATGTTTTCACCAGTGGGAAACGAGTTCTGGTTGAAAAGATCACTATTAGGCCAATCAGCCCCGGAATTGCAGCCTCTTTAATGGCGTAATACTTAGTATCCAAATGTAAAAGGCTAATGCTGCCAGTTAACAGGACGCTGACAATTCCCAGCGCCGAAAAAAAGTTAAATTTGCGGTGGGTCATAAAATCATATATGCCATAACTAATGGGGAAGGCAAGCGCCACAATTAACCCCCATTTCGCACCTAATCCCCAATGCATACCTAAAAAATTATCGCCGCTGAGCTTGGTTAAAATCAACGTAGGGATAACAATATTCATCAGAATGTTAATTAAAACATTCTCTTTTTTGGGCTTTGTTTTAACAGGGTGAGTGGTTGCGTTATCAGAAGTAGCGGAAGATGGTTGATGTAACGCTTGCTGTGAATCTGTTTGCTGAATAGGTGAGGCAGCAGAAATATTATCGGTCATCGTAAGTCTCGGTCATAATGGGCAATCGGAACAGCTGATAAACCCAATGCAATAATTCAAAGAAGGTAAGCGAGTGAAATTTGATCTTCATTGTCACAGTCATTTTTCGGACGGTATTCTAAGCCCTGAAATGCTGGTGTCCAGAGCTAAAGAGCGTGAAGTTAATGTTTTAGCTTTGACTGACCACGATACCATAGCAGGGCTATTTTTGGCACAACAAGCGGCTGATGAATGCGGCATAATCCTCATTAATGGCATCGAATTCTCTAGTCAATGGGGCAAGGGTGGGGTGCATATTGTGGGCTTGGGGCTGAAGTTAGAATCGCAGTCACTTAAAGATGCCATTGATCATCAGAATCACGCTCGGGTATGTCGTGCTGACCAAATTGCTTCACGTCTTGCTAAAGCTGGCATTGCTGGGGCGCTGGAGGGAGCACAAGCGATAGCAGGAGAGGCGGTGGTAGGGCGGCCGCATTTTGCTCAGTATCTCGTCAACATAGGTGCGGTTAATAACATCAACTCTGCGTTCAAAAAATACCTGGGTGCTGGGAAATCTGCAGATGTGAAATATCAATGGCCAGATATGCCAACGGTGGTTAACTGGATTCACGCCGCAGGAGGGGTTGCAGTACTTGCGCATCCCTGTAAATATGACCTTACTCGAACAAAAATGTGTGCACTTATTAAAGATTTTACACAGGCAAGTGGCGATGCTTTAGAAGTTATTAGCGGTATGCAAGCATCGGCAATCACTGATGATTTAGCCGGTATTGCAGCGGTAAATAATTTGGCATCATCATGCGGTAGTGATTTTCATTCTCCCAATCAGCCTTGGCAGGATCTGGGCAACTTTAGTAATTTACCGGCGCGTTGCAAACCAGTATGGCAATTATTGGGTTTTGCGGCCTAGTGGATGTATTGGTGTTTGAAGACTATGTTTGGTTTTTTTAAGGAAATACCTATGGCTCAATTTTTTCAAATTCATCCGGAAAACCCGCAGCATCGTTTAATCGTGCAAGCAGTGGATATCATTCGGAAAGGCGGCATAGTGGTGTACCCCACGGATTCTGCGTATGCCCTTGGTTGCCAGATTGGCAATAAAGATGCGCTCGACAAAATTCGCGCTATGCGTCAGTTAGATAAGGATCACAATTTCACTCTGATGTGTCGTGATCTTTCAGAGTTGGCCACCTATGCGCGAGTTGATAATCGGGTTTATCGCCTGATAAAGAATCATACTCCCGGAGCTTATACCTTTATCCTGGAGGCCACGGCTGAAGTGCCGCGCCGACTTATGCATCCGAAACGTAAAACTATCGGCTTGCGTGTGCCCGATAATTTCATAGCGCTTGCGCTGTTGGAAGAGCTGGGTGAACCCTTAATGACGAGCAGTTTGTTAATGCCGGGTGAGGAGTTTCCTATGACAGATCCTTACGATATGCGTGATTCCTTGGAGCATCACGTAGATTTGATCATCGATGGCGGCTACTGTGGAATAGAGCCGACAACCATTATCGATTTAACGGGCGATGTACCCGAGTTGATACGTCAAGGAAAAGGTGATTTTGCGCCGTTTGCGTGAGTTTTGTGAGCTTAATGTGAGTTTTGTGAGAATCCAGGTTTTAGCTTGAAAAATAAAAAAGCACCGTCAAAGGTGCTTTTTTTATCGGCTGGATCTCTCCGCGCGAAGCGTGAAATTAGTTAGCTGTAATCTTACCGGTTGAGACGCCATGACATGCGTTGCAAGATCCATTAGTGACTAGCCCACTCATAGTAGTATCACTTGCGGCTGGCCCATCAATTGCGATATCAACACCATCAACAAAAGGCCCCCCAGCAACAAATAAACCGGTAACTGCCTTCGTAGTATAGAAATTGCCCAGGCTGTCGGTCGTCAGGCTGATGCTTAGGGTATTGGTGTTGTGGATAAAGAGTTTAACTGTAGCTTGTGTTTGGGCTGCGCCACCGGTTTTGTACACAGTTCCTGCTAAGGTAAAAATAGCCTTTGATGCGCCTGATCCGCCGGTCTTATGACAACTTAAACAGTCTTGCCCTGCATTGTGGCTCATCCCAAGAGCAGCAGTGCTGCTACCGCTGCTGCTTTTAGATTTGCTGGCGGTGCTAGCGGCTTTGCTTGCAGTACTAGCAGCGGTACTCGCGGCAGTACTTGTAGAGTCTCCGCTTCCACCGCCTCCGCCACCACAAGAGGTTAAGAAAACTAAACTAACTGCAGTCCCAAATAGTAAATTGCGTAGCATTGTATAAATCCTCAAGATAATGATGAAAGCTTGGTATTTGATGAAGTGGATATTGTTGTAAGCTTAGATTTCATTTTGAAATAATGCTCCTCCG
>JANYIO010000121.1 GCA_025362015.1 Gammaproteobacteria bacterium
GTAATATCAACTCTATTATAGGTTTTAACCCCATTAATCTCTCTAATGATTAAAATATTATCTCTTCTGCCATAAATAGTTAAATAGCAACACTGTTGGAATATCATCAAAACAGTGTTGATTTTTTAACAGCATTCTCCATTTTAAATGCGCACTTAGTGCGCGTTTAAAAACCAATCTTTCTATTCATATATCACAAAGTTTGTTTCTCACGAATAAGCCTAGCTATTTGATTAATTTAACGACTAATTTCCTGAATTTTTATTAATTCATAGCCAACAACCAATCTGGCATAGATGCTGCACCTCCCCCTCCTAAGCAAGCTGTAACTAATGACGATACAGCGTTAAATATTGTTTTAGTTAAACCAACAATCCCGACTTGCTCGGGAAGGAAGTTACCATGAGTGCTCACGCATATTCTGAACCCTATGCCCATGATCGCCGTCATGTTCGCGCTTTAGTGTGCCATCAACAGGGAAAATCTGTACAGCAAAAATCTGCGGATGTTATTCCTCTGGTAACGCGCCCAGTAAAACTGGATAAGCCTATCGAGTTGGTTTATTCAAAATATCGCCGCTTGGGTACTACTTTATTTACTGCTGCTGTTATTGGCTTGCATGTTTTAGTGTTCGGCTATTTTTACTATCAACCCATTGTTGAAGCCGTAACCAAAGTAAAAATTCCTACCATTAAAGTTGAACGCTACACGCCACCCGTAATTCCACCACAAGTTGTTGAGCAACCCAAAGCCACCAAGAAAGAGTTGCCCAAACCCGTACCGCAAAAAGTAGCAACCAATAACCCAAATATTATTGAACAATATGTTGCCCCTGCCCCCGTTGCCACAGGCTCAGCACAAGTTGCAGAAAAAGTAACCGAAGCCTCAGCCACCGCAGCCTATTTGCACAACCCGCCACCGGTGTACCCGGAAGCAGCGCAAGAAAAAGGTTGGGAAGGTACAGTTCTATTAAGCGTTTTAGTGCAACCAGATGGCAAAGCTAAAACCGTAGAAATAAAAACCTCAAGCGGTAGAAAAATTCTCGATCAAGCAGCAAGTCAAACCGTTCAACACTGGACATTTGCACCAGCACGCCGTGGTGAAACCGCAGTTGAAGGCTGGGTTGAAGTGCCTATTGATTTTCGTTTGGGCAGCTAATAGCTAGATTTATTTTAAGTGATTTTTTTGTAGTCTGGTTGGTGTGTTCATTTTTGGAAAAACACCAATTAATTTTTTATGAAGTAGAGTGAGTAATATTATGAATGAGTTGTACAAACATATAGTGGAATGGACGCTGTGGTCGCTGGCATTGTTTTCAGTTGTTACCTGGACGTTAATTATTCTTAAAGGTATTCAGCATTCGTTGCTGGGAATTCAAAATAGACGGTTTAAAAAGGATTTTTGGAGCGCAGCCGATTTAAATGCAGCGGCGTCTTTAGAAAAATATGTTGGCCCAACGGCACGTGTTGCCGCTATTGGTTTTACTACTTTGCGCAATGCCGATTCAACGCCCGTTAGTAATTTAGAAACCAGTTGGGATAGGCAAGATTTGTTAGAGCGCCATTTACGCCAACAAATCCATAAAGAGCGCCGCTCGCTGGAAAGTGGTTTAGCCGTTCTGGCCTCTATTGGCAGCACTGCGCCCTTCGTCGGCTTGTTCGGCACAGTATTCGGAATTATTTTAGCGCTCACTGCAATTTCCAGCAAATCTTCCGCCAATATTGAAGTAGTGGCAGGCCCTATTGGTGAAGCGCTAGTAGCAACCGGTGTAGGTATTGCAGTAGCGGTTCCTTCGGTATTGGCCTATAACTTTTTCTTGCGCCGCTTGAAATTAATTGCGGCTGATTTAGATGATTTCGCTACTGACTTTATTACACTGGTACAAAAATCTGGCTTCCGTGTAAATAGCGCGCCATCAACCAAAGCTACCGGCCGCACCAAGGATTTTGCAAATGCAAAAATCAAATCTGATACTGCAAACAACTCTGATACTACGAAAGAGGTATTAGCGTAATGGCATTTTCATCTGGCGGTAGTGATAACGATGAAGTTTTTGGTGAAATAAACGTTACTCCTTTAGTGGATGTAATGTTGGTACTACTAGTGACGTTTATTATTACCGCGCCCATGCTAACCAATACAATCAATGTCAATTTGCCCGATACACAACCTACCTACCAACAAAAGGAACCTGAAAAACCCACAGTGATTAGTGTGGATGAAACAGGCAAGGTCTATATCGATAAAGAAGGCTATCCCCTTGCCGAAATAGAGGCTGAATTAGTTAAACGGAAAAATGAAAATCCGGAAATTCGTTTAAATTTAAATGCAGATGAAAAAGTAAATTACGGTGTAATCGCAAAAGTTATGGCGGCAATTGAACGTGCAGGTATTGATAGACTGTCGTTTATTAGCGAGCATGAAACTAATTAAGTTAGCCCGCAATTTTAGGTAGTAATGTGTAGTAGTAAAGTTCCAATCTTAGATTCGCAAGGATGCGATACTTTTTAGTTACACCCAATTATTAACTACAACTAATTTTTAGCGACGCCCGATTAATAGACAACTGGAATTTTCGTTGAACGAATCTGCACCTAAATCAATCGTTATTGTGGGTGGTGGCGCTTCTGCAACACTATTACTTGCCCAACTTAGCATTCAACTGAATACACATTCACCCATTAATATTTATATTATTGATGATGGTGAAGCTTACAAGACAGGCCTCGCCTACGCTATTGAACACCCATCATTTATCTTAAATGTAGCCGCTAATCGCATGGGCGCTTGGCTGGACAAGCCCGATGATTTCTATCAGTGGTTAAGCAACTATCCACAATTATGGCGCAACCTTCATGCAGCTTTTGTAAGTATTCATTATCACGCAGACGATTTTGTGCCTCGCATGATTTATGGTGCTTACCTACGCTGGGTGTTTGATTGTGCGATAACCTTAGCAGCAGAAAAAAACATTAGCATTCACCGAATTTCTGCGCGGGCTACCAGTATTAACGAAATCAAATACAGCGCAAAGTTGCTGGTTAAAACCGACACA
>JANYIO010000171.1 GCA_025362015.1 Gammaproteobacteria bacterium
CCTAAAGACATTGAGGTTCACCGCGAAGAAATCTACCAAAAAATTCAGCGGGAAAAAAATACGCCACAAGACTATTAGTGATATAAAGTTAAAAAAGCTGGTAGAGGGAAAAGATCGTTGAAACAAATTGAGCATACATAAATTTCAGGAGTCAAAAATTGAGAACAATAGATATAGATAACGTTAGCCAAGAGCTAAAGGATCTGGTTACTGAAAAAGATCCAGTTGACGAAGATATTGGTCTGCTGGATAAGCAAGGTAACTTGTTGGGCGTAATAATCTCACAAGACGCCTACGAATTTTTTCTTCGCAAAGTTGAAGAAGAAGAAGATCGTATTGATGGGTTAACGGTTGAAGAGTTTCATAAATCAGGAGAAAAGTATAATGAAAAATGATACATCGGAAGACGTAAAAGATGTAAAAGAAATCAAACAGCAGAAGCAAGAGCAAAAGCGCTCAACTGAAGCTATGAGTAAATGGGAGTTTGGAAAGGGATTGACGAAAGGCAAGGAAGGTAAACCGAATGTACGAAATTAAATTTAGTAAAAAGGCTGAAAAGGAGTACAAAAAATTACCGGGTGATATCAGAGTTCGCATAGATCAAAAACTAAATTACCTTCGAATGACTCCTCGAGGACCCGATACAAAAAAGCTTGTTGGCGAGCAAAACGCTTACCGAACGAGAGTCGGCACCTATAGAATTGTTTACGAAATTGAAGACAATGAATTGTTAGTTTGGATTTTAGATGTTGGTCACAGGGGGGCGATTTACAAATAATTTTCACAGTATCGATATCACATCAAAGGGCGGCTACAAACGTGAGTGGAAGTAGCGACTTGAAGCATAAAACTTGCAATAGCAGGCCTTAAATTAGGGAGGATAAGCTGCCAATATTCATTTCCCGACCAAAGCCGCTACGGCACAAATGAATGCTCTTCATACCAATTTGTTGGGGTCCTAAAACGTCAGCAATGTAGGTGTCACCCACAAACAGACAACGCTCGGGCTCAACGTTCATGGCATCCGTTATGGTGCTATACATGGCCGCTTCAGGTTTTATAAAACCACATTGATAACTTAGGTATTTTTCCAGGGGATATTGAGAAAAGAAACGTTCAATAGCTTTCCCATAAGGTTTTGCTAAATTCGAGCAAATGGCCATACGACAATTCTGCTTTTGTAGTTGTTGGAGCACCGGAATCACATCATCAAATATCGCCAGCGATTCCAATTCACAATCAATATCTTCTATCAATTTTAGAATAAATGTTTCAGGTGCGTTAATGCCCATTTGATCGGCAACGTGCCGGATATCCCCATCTATGGTCATAATAGTACGTGCATCATCAGGCAACGGTTTTCTGCCATTATTACGTGCATATTTCATCAATTCCCGATAGGGATGCCGTTGAATACCAAAATCTACCAAAGTACCAAATAGGTCGAAGATGATGACGTCAGGTTTTATTTTTTGGTTATACATATTTTAGTATACGTTCTGTAGGATTTGATTCTGAAGCTCAACGTGCTTACTTATTAAATAGATTCAGCTGAGCTATTGCAGCACGTAGATTTAAAAATAGGTTGAACTTGAAGAAAACGTTACAGGCCTCAATTAGTATTGAGAAAGTGGGTAGCAGCATTTGGCAGATATAGTGCTGACATGGCGGCTACGAACGTGTAAATAAAAATATACAGATTAACGTTACTTATAGCAAAATTTAGCTTTAGAGAAGACCGGAAAGTTAAGCGCATCACCACAAATAAGATAAAAATATAAACGAGTTGCGACACGAATATGGGAATTTACCGCCGAATATACAGATTCGCCCAATTTATAAATAATCTTCCTAGTATTAGAACTGGGACCAGTAAATTTCACCATCAAAGGGAGGCTGCGGACGTGAAAACAATTAACCTTTTTAGGCCATAACTCTTATGGTTAAAGGTGTTCAAGAGATTTATGCAGGATTTGGCGGAACCTCTCTAGACCCCCTTTATGAAATTTTTGGTGTTGTAACTAATTTGGTGGGCGGTTATCTCGGTGCGCGTATTGGGCTTAACAGCACTATGAATCTTGGCCTGGTAATTCAAGTTGGGGCATTGTTAATGCTGGCTGTGCCGAGTGTCATGCTCACAATCCCTTGGGTTATGAGCGCGCAAGCCTTATCTGGCATTGCTAAAGACCTCAATAAGATGAGCGCAAAAAGTGCGATAAAAATGTTGGTGCCGGGCAATCAACAAGGCCAGCTATTTAAATGGGTCGCAATATTGACGGGCTCTAAAAATGCACTAAAAGGAGTGGGCTTTTTTCTCGGTGGTGCCTTGCTTACTATTTGGGGTTTTAAAGGCTCAGTTATTTTTATGGCTGTAGCACTGAGTATTATTTGGCTCATTAGTTTAGTGTTGTTGAAAAAAGATTTAGGTAAAGCTAAAAACAAACCAAAATTCTCTGAAATTTTTTCCAAAAGCCGTGCGATTAATATTCTTTCTGCTACGCGCCTATTTTTATTTGGTGCGCGCGATCTGTGGTTTGTCGTGGCGTTACCGGTTTATTTAAGTGCCCAGCTTGGCTGGAATTTTTTGTGGGTAGGCAGTTTTCTGGCTTGCTGGATTATCGGCTATGGTATTGTGCAGTCTTTAGCACCTGCAATTATTAATCGCCTAAACAGTGGGGATAAAATTCCTGATGGCAGCGCTGCACTTTGGTGGGCAATATTACTGGCCATTATTACCGCCACTATTGCTCTTGCATTAACATGTAAATTGCCTGCGGTAGTGGTATTGATTTCGGGGCTGTTTATTTTTGGTGCCGTGTTTGCAATTAACTCCTCTATTCATAGTTATTTAATTGTCAGTTATGCCAAAGAAGATGGTACATCGCTTGATGTTGGTTTTTATTATATGGCTAATGCGATGGGCAGATTGATAGGTACTTTATTATCAGGCTGGGTTTACCAAAGTGCAGGGCTTGTTGCATGCTTGTGGGTGTCTGCAGCATTTATTGTGCTTGCAGCGTTTTTATCAATTGGTTTACTGCGTTCGACGTAGGTGAAAGCACATGAATAATGACAATTGTACAACAACACAGGATTGCAATATTTCTGGTGATAACTCTGCGGATCGTTTAAATCGCGATTGCTTTTGCACAACGTTAAATCGTGATCAGTTAAATGGAGTTTTACAAGCGGATGATATTAACCAAGCTATTTTAGCGACCCACCCACAATTATTTTCCAACACTACGGTATTCATTTCGTCGGAACAATTTCAGAAAATGCGCGAGATTATTCAGGCTGTCACCCGTGTAGTAAATTTACCTGACTATGCACAAAAAATTTTAGCACATGCACCCGGCATTGCCGCGTACAACCCTGGTACTGCAGGCGTATTTATGGGTTATGATTTTCATTTGAGTGTTCAAGGCCCAAAAGTGATAGAAATTAATACCAATGCCGGTGGCGCATTTTTAAATTTGGTGTTGGTAAGTGCACAAACTGAATGTTGCCGCGCAGTGGGGAAGTTATTGCCGCAGCTTAAAATGCAAATAGACGAGCAATTTATGGCAATGTTTTTGAATGAGTGGCACTTACAGCGCGGTGAGAAGCCATTGATGACTATTGCGATCATTGACGAAAAACCGCAGCAACAATTTCTTTATCCTGAATTTAAAATGGCGCAGCATTTGTTTGAAAGTCACAGTATAACGACGATTATTGCTGATCCCAGCGAATTACAATTTATTAATAATCAGCTTTCACATAAAGGGCAAGTGATTGATCTTGTTTACAATCGCCTTACTGATTTTTGGCTCGATAAACCTCAGCATTCTACCTTGCGCCAAGCCTATGAAATGGGCGCTGTTGTGGTTACACCTAACCCACATCATTACGCGTTCTATGCCGATAAACGTAATCTTGTTGTACTGAGTGATCCATCCAGTTTAAAAAATATAGCTGCAAACGATATCGCCATTTTAGAGGCAGGCATTCCGCAAACAAAAAATGTTACGGCAGAAAATGCCAGCGATTTATGGCAGTCACGTAAACATTTATTTTTTAAACCTGTATTAGGTTTTGGCAGCCGTGCAGCTTATCGTGGTGACAAGCTTACCAAACGGGTGTGGAGTGAAATTTTGCAAGGTGATTATGTTGCCCAAAACATAGTGCCGCCGAGTGAACGTGGCTTAATAGTTGATAAGCAAGAAACTACATTAAAAATGGATCTGCGGGCTTATGTGTATGCAGGTGAAGTCCAATTGCTTGCAGCACGTTTATACAAAGGACAAACCACAAATTTTCGTACCGATGGTGGTGGTTTTGCACCAGTTTTTATTGTGGATTAAATTTAGAAATTCGGCTTTAAGATATAACAATAATATTTTTTGGCTAGCGTGCTAGGTGCGAGAATAATTCCTCCACGTTAGCCCCAATATACCCAGCACACAAAACCCCGCACCAACATAAAATGTAAACTCCGCACCCCAGTAATCCCATACCAAACCAGCAACACAACTGGCAATAAGCATTGCCACACCGCTAACCAAATTAAAAAAACCGTAAGCTGTACCGCGTAAATCGGCGGGGGCAGTAGCGGCGACCATGCTCGCTAATAGCCCTTGCGTAATGCCCATGTGAATGCCCCAAATTGCCACGCCAACCAATACAGCAATCTAATGATTACGGCTCGCCAAAATGAGATCTGCCAACACCAATACTGCGAAGCCAATCATTAATAAAGTAGTGTGATTCATACGATCTGAGAGCTTGCCAAAGGGATAAGCTGATGCCGCATAAATAAAATTCATCGCCACCATCACTAAGGGCACCAACGCGATGGACATCCCCGTTTGTTGTGCGCGTAATACTAAAAAAGCTTCGCTGAATCGCGCAAGTGTAAACACTGCACCTATGGCAACCACTCGCCAATAAGATGCACTAAGGCGTTTCAGATTTTTACGCGAAATAGGATTAGTGCGAAGGTGTACTGGATGTTCTTTTCGGCTGGGTTCGTGTACACCAAACAATAATAATAAGACTGCGAGCACGCCTGGAATTACTGCTACCCAAAATATTGCGCGCATATCATTTGCCCACAATAACATTAGACCAACGGCGATTAAGGGGCCGAGAAATGCACCTATGGTATCGAGCGATTGACGCAACCCAAATGCAGCGCCGCGCACCTCGGGTGGCGCTATGTCGGCAACCAAGGCATCGCGTGGCGCACCGCGAATTCCTTTGCCGATGCGATCCAGAAAGCGTGCACTCAGCACCATGCCCGTTGAGCTTGCAATGGCGAACAAAGGTTTAGTAAGCGCTCCTAACGCATAACCAAATACGGCTAAACCTTTACGTTTACCCAAATAATCACTGAGCGCACCGGAAAATACTTTTGTGATAAACGCGGTTGATTCCGCGATGCCTTCAATCATTCCCACCGCAAAAACACTGGTGCCTAATGTGGTCACCATAAATAAAGGCAGTAAACTGTGAATCATTTCTGAAGAAATATCCATCAGCATACTAACGAAACCCAGCATCCAAATCCCTACGGGAATTTGGCGAATAGTGGTAAATTTTGGAATAGTCATAAATGGGTTCAGTGATATTTGTCGGTGGCTTGTATGTTATGTAAAAATATAAGAATGCACAATGGAAAATTTTTACATTTCTTGCAAGATAAAATTTTCGAAGGTTTCATGCGGCAAGTACGTACATCTCTACCAACGATTAAATATTTTTTATCAAATGACAGTACACAAATTTTTGAACCGTACCAAAAGGTGTATTGTGCGATTCGTAAAAGTGTTGCTGGAGCAAGAAGTGCTTACCAAATTCTGTGTGCAAACTTTCAGCCGAATAACGTACTACGGGTAATCCACTGCATTGAGTGGGGCCATCTTCTGCAAAGGTCGAAATAATAATATGGCCGCCAGGTTTAACCGAAGCTAACACTGCATTAACATATGCCTTACGATCTTCGACTTGCGTTAAAAAATGAAAAACAGCTCGGTCGTGCCATAGGTCAAATTGATATTCAGGTAGGTTCACGTCGGTGATATCTGCTTCAATCCAGGTTACTTTTTCAGCCGATGTACCGAGTCGCGTTCTGGCGGCTTCTAGTGCAGCACCTGAAAGATCAAGCACCGAAAGATTAGAATAACCAGACGAAAGTAAATCATCTACGAGTGTGGATGCGCCTCCACCAACATCAATGATTGAAGCATTTTTTCCCGCATGTATTGATTGAATTAATTTCAAAGAGGTTTCAGCATGCTCTTGAAACCAGCTAACTGTATCTGTCGCTTTAGTGGTGTAAACGTTTTCCCAATGTTCTTTATTGTGCATGGAGCCCTCGCTACAATTTGAAAAGTTAAAAGTGGTGAGTAAAATATTGTCTCAATCGATATGAGGGCACATCTCATTTACTTCTACTCATTGCGATTTTATTTTTTCGCAACAACTTGTATGCCGCAGGTAATACGAAGAGGGAAAGTAAAGGTGCCGTTAGCATTCCGCCAATCATCGGTGTTGCTATGCGACTCATAATTTCTGAGCCCGTGCCGCTGCCGAGAAAAATTGGCAATAAGCCAGCCATAATGACTGCTACCGTCATTATTTTTGGACGGATTCTCAATGCGGCGCCTTCCACGATGGCTTC
>JANYIO010000221.1 GCA_025362015.1 Gammaproteobacteria bacterium
TCCTGAATGTCGGTTGAGTATTCTTCAGAAAAAGCGAATGCTGGCAACATTGCGTAAGTAATAAAGAGTAATGTAATGGAAATAGTTTTCATGGTTACCAAATTAAAAAATAGGAAATAAGAAGTAAGGAAAAAAGCAAAGAGAAAAATAAAAACCCCGCTAAAATTTCTAGCGGGGTTGCTTAATTAAAAATCAATGATTATTGATTGGTGTTAGCACCTGTTACACAGCCGGTGGAGTTTGCTGGTACATTCAAACGTGTTAAACGCGGTTTACCTAAAGAGGCATCAGCTGGGTTGTAAGCATTAAAACCGTTGATCATATTGAAGTTTGCCAAGTAAGCAGACAAAGCATCAATATCTTGAGCGCCACCTAAACGATTTTGTCCGTTTAAGAAAGTAGTCAAGCTGTCACCACCGGTTGACATAAAATTGTTAACAGTTATGCGATATGTTTTAGTAGGGTTTATCACAACACCAGTGGCATCCACGAGGGTATCCACTACACCATTTTTATCGGTTAAGCTGACATTAGTGATGCGAGAGTCACAGGTTTTGCTACCATCCCAATTATATTTAAAGCCCGCAGAGTGATGCATCATACGTGTTGCAGTTGCTGATTGACCACGGCAACCGGCAAATTGTTGTTCCAACACATTTTTCAAATCTTGTGCAGTTACTGTCATGGTCACCAAGCTGTTACCAAATGGTTGAACGGTGTAAGCCTCGCCGTAAGTTACATTGCCGTCACCTTCGCCCGCTGTGCTGCTTGCATAAGTAAAGTCAGCGCGTACACCACCACGGTTCATGAAGGCAATTACGGCACCACCAAATTGTGCGGGTGCTGTTGCGGCTAATTGTGCATCGGCAAGCATTTGTCCGTTGTCACTATTACATGCAACATTTGAAGAGTTAGGCATGGCCTGAGTAATAGAACCTATAACCACGTTAGCAATAGGTGCTACAAGAGTGCTGTAAGCGTTAACAATATTTAACACATCAGCGTTAGATGTGACGGTAGCATCGGTGCGATCTACTAATTTGTTGGTAACAGCAACGTCAGTAATATTGCGAGATACTGGATCGATGGTGACATCAATATCACTCAACACGCGGCCATAGTTAGACGCTTGAGTTACGGGAATCAAGCGACCTACTTTGTTGGCAATACCCGTTGGGCGAGGTACGCTTTGCAGCGCGCCATTAACTTTGCTGGTATCTATAGTACTAGCAGAACAGTTGTACGCAGTGTGGCTGTGGCCGCTGATCACTAAATCTACTGCGTCATCTAAACGGTTTACGATTTTTGCAATGTCGCTACCTGCAAGATTATTTGTGCAGCCATTGATATCTGAAGTTAACACGCCGGGAGTTGTAGCGTTGCTGCCTTGAAAACCGCCTTGATGCACTAGCACTACAATTGATTCAATACCCAAAGCACGCAAGCGTGGCACTAAAGCGTTTACTGTGTCTGCTTCATCATTGAATGTTAAACCTGCAACCCCACTGGGTGTAACAATAGTTGGAGTATCTTTCAATGTCATACCGATAAAAGCGACTTTCACACCGTTGTAAGTTTTAATTCCGTAAGCAGGGAATAACGTTTTGCCATCAGCTTTTACTACGTTGGCGGACAACCATTTAAATTTTGCGCCTTCAAAAGGTACAGGTGTACCTACGGTTGCGCCTTTGCAACTATTTGCGTCGCCTGCAATACAACCACCGTTTTGTAAACGCATTAGTTCTACCGAGCCTTTGTCAAATTCGTGATTGCCGACAGAGCTAAAATCCACACCCATTCGGTTCAAGGTTTCAACAGCGGGTTCGTCGTGAAATAATGCAGAAATCAGTGGTGATGCACCAATTAAATCACCCGCTCCCACAACCACAGTATTAGGATTCGTCGCTTTCATTTTTGCAATATAGCCCGCTAAATATTCGGCACCGCCAACAGCTTTTTTGGGTGAAAGTGCATCAGCTGTTTGAGAAAAAGTACCGGGCGATTGTAAGTTTCCGTGGTAATCGTTAAACCCAATAATTTTTACCGTGAAAGGTAGTTGACTTGTAGTTGCAGCAAAACTTGGTTGCGTGGTCGCTAAGATGGCGGCCACCGCAAGGATAATTAAATTATTTTTCATAATAGTTTTCCTAAGTGAATAAAATAAATTTCCGGAATAAATAAATATAAAAGCTTAGGCTTCAGGCGCGACGACGGCGCGCAAGAGCGAATAAGCTTAAGCTTCCTAAAAATAAACCAAATGTGTCGGGGAGAGGCACGGCGGTAACTTCCAATTTCACTGCACCGTTGGTGGCATTGAAAGGTTGAAAGGTGCTTAACAGTATGCCAGTGATGTTGTAGGTCCCGTCAGTTAGGGCGAAGACACCGCTACTGAAATTTGTGTTAGTTAAATTGCTATCAAAATTGTTTGAGTAGTCCGTGTTGGTTGATGAATCACTTGTTAAGCCAAGACTTTGACCATTGTTAAAAATTTTAAAGTGATCACCGGCTTGGCCGGCATCAACTACACTTAACAGTGCTTTAAAACCGGTGGCGACAGTGAACTGATAGGTTAGGACTGAACCAAAGTTGGGCGAGTTGCTGTCATTCATATCAATCCATTCAACACCTTGCGATGTTGATGACATGTCATCAACATTAAATTCATTCCACTGACCGTCTGCTGCTAATGAAACTGTGGTCGCCTGAGCTTGTGCTATTAAACCCAAACCAAGGGATAGGGCTAATGTAAAATATTTTAATTGCTTCATGGTGGTATCCTCGAGTTAATTTATTGTAGGGCGCAGGCCGCTAACCGCACTTTTTTGTAGGAAAATGCGGAATGTGTAAGAAGTGGTTCGGCGTAAAAAATACTAAAAGTGCTAAATGACAGGTTGATGGCGGATTTATTGTTTTTTGGAGAAGGTTTGATGATAGTGCTGGGTTTTGGCATTTAAATTAATGAATTTCACTGTAAATATAATTCTGAAACATTTCATTCATATAATCAGCGCCATTATAGGTTTTTATCAACCGATTCATTTCAGCCTTAACAAGGGCAAATTCGTATTAATCTGGAGTATGTTCCATATATGAGCGTTTATTTTCTCGTAGGGGCGGCATAATTGTGAAGCAACTAAATTCTATAAGGGTTGCAGTGGTCACCAATATTCCAACCCCCTACCGGCTCCCCGTGTTTGAAATTTTGGCGGCTATGCCAGACATTACACTTAAAGTTATTTATTGTAGTGAGCGCGAACCAGATCGTGAGTGGGATTTAAAATCCACTGCTTACGAAGCAGAATATCTCAATGAACGTTTTTATACCGTTGGCGATAAATTTGTCCATGCAAACCCTGAAGTATTTGGTGCATTGCGCAGTTTTAAACCCGATGTTGTTATAGGCACCGGCTTCAACCCGACACACTTATTTGCCTTCCTGTATGCAAAAATATCTTGTCGCGCTTTTGTGCCTATGACGGATGGAACATGGGAGTCAGAACGTACTTTATCTTCAATACATCGCTGGCTAAGACGCAGAATTTATCTTCGCTCAAAAGCATTCATTGCAGCGAGCGATGGTGGGTTTGATTTATATGAATCCTACGGCGTTGAGCCTACGCATATTTTCAAATCGCATTTATGTACAAACAATGCAGTATTTGAATGTGCGCCTGAATCGCAAAAACAATACGATCTCATTTTTTCTGGGCGGTTTGGTGAACTAAAAAATCCTCTTTTTATGCTTGAAGTGGCAAGAGTTGCCGCTTTACAGTTGGGACGCAAGCTCAGCTTGGCATTTTTGGGGGCAGGGCCCCTGGAAAGCGAAATGCGAATAGTGGCAAATCAACAAATGGAATGGGTTGAAACACATTTTTTAGGGTTTGCAAAACAGGCAGATTTACCGGCTATTTACAAAACTGCACGAGTTATGTTATTTCCTACACTCGCGGATGTATGGGGCGTGGTGGCAAATGAAGCACTTGCTGCCGGGGTACCAGTAATAGTGTCTCCCATTGCTGGTTGTGTGCCGGAATTAGTTCGCCATCAGTTAAGTGGATTAGTTGTTCCACTGGAAATGCAGCTCTGGGTTAATGCTGTAATGCGGCTTTTGGAAAATCCGATTTTGTGTCAACAAATGGGCGACGCCGGGCGACAAATTGTTAAGGATTATACTTACGCTAATGCTGCTCAAGGTATTGCTGATGCCGTGCGATTAGCAATCGGACGGCCAGTGGAGCGCCGCCCGGAAAATGATCGCACATTTATTAATGACTGCAAATAGAGCTTATTTTTTTTGTGCAGCTGTCTTTTTTTGTACAGATTTCTCGTCATTCAGATTAATAACATCTTTATAAATTCCCGCAAGCATGTGTAAATTTATTTCAGGATTATATTTTTCGTCGAAAGCGGTGCGCGAATTTTTAGACATAATCTGCAACGTAGCAGTATCAGACCACATGCTTTTCATGCATTCTGCGAGTGCTTCTGGTGAGCCAAAGGTAAATTTTCGGCCAGTTATATTTTCTTCTATTATTTCGTTCAAGCTGCCGATTTTTGATCCTAGCACTGGCTTGCCACAGGCATAGGCTTCAGCAATTGTTACTGGGAATCCTTCATAACACTCTGAAGGTAAAACGAGAAAACGTGAGTTTTTCAACATTGAAATTACAGTATCTTTATTTTGGTAGCCTAAAAACTCAACATTCAAATCATGTTGGATACAAACGGATTCTAATTGGCCTCTTAGTTCTCCATCGCCCAATATTTTTAAGGGAATGTGTTTTGTTTGTTTGCAAGCTTCTATGAGTGTAACGACACCTTTTTCCTGGGTAAGGCGGCCCACATACAACATATAGTCGCCAATATTAGCGCTGGCATCACCCACATCATTTACAAAATTAGGTTTAACCGAAATTTTATCTTGCGGTAATCCGCCTGCCATAAAGCGAGTTTTACCAAATTGTGTTAAAGCAATATAGCGATCAACATTGTTGGCAAAATTACCAGTTACGCGATTAAAAGCTATCATGGTAGCCATAGGGAATGTTGCTATAAATGAATTGCGATAACATTTGTGAACCAAGGCGGAAAGTAAAGAGCCTTCAATACATTTTTCACAGGGTTTGTTATTTCTTTGCAATAAACCTGCAGGGCATATATATCTGAAATTATGCAATGTTTGTACAACGGGAACCCCCAGTTTGTTACAAGCCGCATAGGCACTTGTTGAAATCTGCGGGAAGATGTTGTGAAAATGTGCAACGTCAGGTTTGTGTTTTTTAATGACGCTGGTAATCTCACGAAATGCCTGTGATGACCAAACAAATTCTGCACCTGCGGCCAGTTTTTTTAGAGCGCTGGTATTATCCAGGTTGTCATTATATTTTTCGTAGGTAATAACTTCATAACCATTATCTTCAAGGAGTTTTTTTTCATTGCGATAGACGGAATCTTCTCCACTAGGTGCAGATGAACGATAAAAACAATGAACTAATAAAACTCGCATAGGCTATTACACGTTAAGCAAAGGATTGAGGCATTTTTTTATGCCAGAACAAAATGAAGTTGCCATATGTTCGATATAAAATGTCTGTTTGTGTTTTTTACAATTGTCTATGATTGCTAACATTTTTTTGTTATCAATCATCAATTCTATAACGGTTTGGCAATAGTCGGCAATTGCCAATGAAGAACATAGCCCGGTTTGGTATTCTTCTATGTACGCAATTTCTGGGCCGTGGGATTCCAATTCCCGAATAACAATCGGCTTTTCAGCTACAATCGCATCTATCGCGATCAAGCCTACCGGGCCAGGCATTAATACACAGTCAGCACTTTTAAAGGCGAGCGCTTTTTCTTGGCCGTAGAGGTTGCCAAGAGGAATTATCCAGGAATTTTTATCCGCATGAGTTTGCACTACTTGTTGCTCGGGGCCGCTGCCAAGTAAGATTAAAGAAAAATGTGGCAATTGTTTTTTAATCATTAAAGCAGCTTCTAACAAAAAATCTATTTCCTTGGCTTTTGTTAGCCCACCACAATAAATTGCTGTTTGTCCAGCCGTTAAGTTATATTTTTTACTAAATGCAATAATATTTGCATTTGAGGTGACTGTTAAATCATTCACAAATTGTCGTGTATCAATAGTATTGCGCAGAGTGGTAATTTTATTCAAAGCAATTCCGTGGGTTGTGAGGTAGTAGGTAGTTCCCGGAGTATAAGAAAACCACCAATCGCTTTTTTTTAACAGTTGAATTTTTATTTTTTCAGAAAACGAATGCTGATTTTTTGCTTGATGATTATAGCCGTGCCCCCAGTAGGCAATTTTATACTTACATAGCGGCTTGAGTAGAAAAAGACAATAATTCAGTAGTAATCTGTTTGCTTGTTCTATAACAATAAGATCGGAACGAATTAATGTAATGAATATCTTCAGTTGTAACACAAGCGTAAGCTTGCCTAGTTTGACATATAGATTTTTATACTGTTGCGCCCAAGTGCGTTGTATTTTTACAGTAACAGGTGTAGTACCTTTAATTTCCTGACCATAAAGCAATAAAAAATCAATCGATTCATGCGCTAAAATACGCTGGATTTCATCAAAGAGCGCGACTCTATATTCAGGTAATACGCGTTGAACAATTGTTACCTTCATATTTTTCGCTTATCAAGAATTGCATTTATAAATTTGAAATTATTAATATATAACGCCTTTGGTATTAAAAGACACAAAATAGCACTGCTATGCTAGTGCATTGTCATTACTACCATATGACAAGAGGTTGTTTTATATTCCATATGATGCCCTGAACGCTTTGCTCAAGTGATTATAGTTTTCCCATAATTGATGAATGCACTCAAACTTACATACAACAGTCATAAATATGTAAAGTAAACGTTACTATAATCTTAACTTGCATAATTATTTTGATGTGAGAAGCGCATGGCTAAATCCAACCCGTTTATGGGTTATTGTATCAATGCATTGCCACTGAGCCAACTTGTGGCGCTTTGTACGCAACGCATTCAATCTTCTGTTAAGGAAAATTTGGTTTTTTCTTGCGCTAACCCTCATTCATTAGCAATAGCTGAGTCGCGGGACGATTTCAGAGGCGCATTGGAAAATGCTGATCTACTCGTCACAGATGGGGTTGGGCTATCAGTTGTGGGCAAGCTTCTTAGGGAGAATGTTGGCCCGCGAATTACTGGCGGTGATTTCTTTACTGCGTTAATGGAGCAACAAAACTCACTGGCTTTGGCACGTAAAACCAGAGTTTATTTTTTTGGTTCCAGTCAGCAAGTATTGAATTTAATCAAAAGTAATCTTGAGGTTTGTTATCCCAATATAGAAATTTGCGGTTATACCTCACCGCCTTATGGCACTTGGTCTGAAGCAGAAAACTTACTATTTATTGCTCAGATTAATGCGGCTAAACCCGACATTCTTTGGGTGGGCATGACTGCCCCTAAGCAAGAAGTGTGGACGTACAAGAATAGAGATCAATTAGCTGTTTCAATTATTGGCAATATTGGTGCGGTATTTGATTTTTGTGCGGGTACATACGAGCGAGCACCTGACTGGGCAAGAAAAGGTGGGGTAGAGTGGTTAGTTCGTTTATGGAAAGAGCCAAAACGCATGTGGAAGCGAAATTTTATTTCTCCAGTGGTTTTTGTTGCTGCTGCAGTGCGCTTTAAATTAACCAAAAAACAATTTATGACAAATTGAATATTAATAGTATTTGCGCAAGGTTACAGCCCTACTGTATTTTACTATTATCTAAGGCCTTATAACTATATCGCCTACCGGGAACTGTTGTCTATCGAGTTTAGCTATCGCCTAACGAGAGCATCGCCTATGGAGTTAACTGGTGTCCTAAAAGGTTAGGTTAGTTAAACTGTCATTAAAAAGTCATAATTTTGTAACTATTATTTTCCTATAATTCTGCCTTATTACATTGTTTTTTAGGCACCATTTTTTTGACTCTCGGTACTAATAATCAACTAATCAATCAACTCAACGATTTTAATTTAGATATTTATCTAATTCCTTCGCAATTATTTTCTGGGTAGTGAAAAATGGCAAGCAAGCGGGCACTCATTACAGGTATTACGGGCCAGGATGGTTCCTATCTAGCAGAATTTTTATTGCAAAAAGGTTATGAGGTTCATGGTATTAAAAGAAGATCTGCTTCTTTTAATACGCAATTAATTGATCATTTGTATCGAGATCGTCATGAAAATGACGTGAAATTTTTTCTTCACTATGGTGATCTTACTGACACGTCTAATATTGTGCGTTTGGTGCAAAATATTCAGCCTGATGAGATTTATAATTTAGGTGCAATGAGCCATGTTGCGGTATCGTTTGAGTCGCCAGAATATACTGCCGATGTGGATGGTATGGGAGCTTTACGGATACTCGAAGCTATACGAATTTTAGGATTGGAAAAGAAAACCAAATTTTATCAGGCATCTACATCTGAACTTTATGGTCTTGTCCAAGAGGTTCCGCAAAAGGAATCTACACCGTTTTATCCTCGTTCGCCTTACGCGGTTGCAAAAATGTATGCCTATTGGATAACCGTTAATTACCGGGAAGCTTATGGTATCTATGCGTGCAATGGGATTTTGTTTAATCATGAATCGCCGCGTCGTGGTGAGACTTTTGTAACGCGAAAAATAACGCGCGGCTTAGCCAATATTGCCATGGGGTTAGATGAGTGTTTATACCTCGGTAATCTCGATGCGAAACGGGATTGGGGGCATGCAAAGGACTATGTGGAAATGCAATGGTTGATGATGCAACAAGAGTCGCCAGAAGATTTTGTTATTGCTACTGGGAAGCAGTATTCTGTGAGAAATTTTGTTGACCGTTGTGCCAATGAAATGGGCATGTCTATCCGTTGGGAGGGCATTGCTGAAAATGAATATGGAATATGTGCAGAAATCGCTGATGTTGGTTTGGGCTTGAATTTGACTCATTTGGTTGGCAAGAAAATTGTAAAAGTAGACCCACGTTATTTTAGACCTACTGAAGTTGAAAGCTTGTTGGGTGATCCGACAAAAGCTAGAGTGAAGTTAGGCTGGGAACCAAAAATTCAGTTTGCAGAGTTAGTTAAAGAAATGGTTCATCACGATATTGATCAAGCCAAACGTTTTGCAACCCTGCGCAATGGTGGGTTTTACCTGGCTTTGCGTACGGAATAAATAGGTGTTAAAGATGATTTCCAGCGAAAGCAAAATATATGTTTCTGGCCACCAGGGTATGGTTGGATCTGCGTTAATTCGCCAACTTAAAAACCAGAATTTTGAAAATATAATTACCCGAACCCGGCAAGAGTTGGATCTTACTAATCAAACCGATGTTCGCAATTTCATGCAAATTGAGCGGCCGGATTGTGTGTTAATGGCGGCTGCTAAAGTGGGTGGAATTCATGCTAACAATGTGTACGCGGCAGAATTTATTTATACTAATTTAATGTTGGAATGTAATCTTATTCATCAGGCTTTTGAAGCAGATGTGCAGAACATTTTGTTTTTAGGTAGTTCATGTATATATCCTAAATATGCACAACAACCTATGGCTGAAACAGCTCTATTGACTGGAATTTTGGAGTCAACAAACGAGCCTTATGCAATTGCAAAAATAGCCGGAATTAAATTGTGTGAAAGCTACAATCGCCAATATGGTACAGATTATAGGTCTGCTATGCCCTGTAACCTTTATGGCCCTAATGATAATTTTCATTTAGAAAATAGTCATGTTATTCCTGCGCTTATCAAGAAAGTTCACCTCGCAAAAATGACCAATCAACCCTTTGTTGATGTGTGGGGAACAGGATCTGCCTTGCGAGAGTTTTTGCATGTAGATGATTTGGCCGGTGCGTGTTTGAAAATTTTAAAAACACCAAAAAGTGAGTACGATAGCTTTGTAAGTCCTATGTGCTCGCATATCAATGTGGGTTTTGGTGAAGATATTAGCATCAGTGAGTTAACAAAAATCATCTGTAAGGTTCTTAACTATTCCGGGGATATTGGTTATGACACCAGTAAGCCAGACGGCTCGCCACAAAAATTAATGGATACAACCCTCATATCAAATATGGGATGGAAGCCATTCTATTCTCTTGAAGCTGGAATAGCACAAACATATGAATGGTTTTTAGCGAACGAAAGAACCGTTAGATCCTAATGCAGATAATTTATCGTTGATTACATATCAACCAGCGCTGGTAATAATATGGTTGTAGGAATTCATAAAAATTTTAATGGAGAACATTTAGCATTTAAATATTGGCCGTTGTTATATTTAATAGTAACTTTTTGTGTAACCCTGTTTATATTTTCTGATGGATTAGGCCATATGCTATTAGATTGGCAGCGTGAAGAATTTAGCCATGGCTATATGATACCTCTGGTAAGCGTGTATTTACTTTTACAAAAACTTCCAGAGCTTGCAAAGGTAAAGTCAAACCATCAAATATGGGGCGTAGTGGTAGTTGTTGTTGGAATACTACTTTACATCGTGGGCGAACTTAGTGCTCTTTATCCCATTATTCAGTACGGATTTATTGTTGTTTTAACCGGTATTGCAATTTCGTTATTGGGTATTCGTGGTGCTTTAGTGATTGGGGCTCCGATTGCATATTTGTTATTTATGATTCCTTTGCCAAATTTTTTATATTTAAATTTGTCATCAAATTTGCAGTTATTGTCTTCAAGTATTGGTGTAACTATTTTACGTTTGTTTAATATTAGTGTTTTTTTAGAGGGCAATGTGATTGACCTCGGCAGCCTCCGTTTGCAGGTGGTGGATGCTTGTAGCGGTTTGCGCTATTTATTTCCATTAATGAGTTTCGGATTTTTAGTGGCATATATTTATCGCGCACCCCTGTGGAAAAAAATGTTTATATTTTTTTCCACGATTCCAATCACTATTCTTATGAATAGTTTTCGCATAGCAGTTATTGGCGTCACCGTGGATATTTGGGGTGTCGCAGCCGCAGAAGGGCTTGTACACGATTTTGAAGGTTGGGTTGTATTTTTGGCATGTCTGGGGTTGTTAGCCTTGGAGATATTAATTTTGCATCGGTTATCGGGTAATCGCGCAAGCCCACTTGACAGTATATCGGTTAGTTTACCAACACCATTATTCAGTAAAGAATATTTTGCGCCCATGTCAAAAATAAGTTTATCGGCGATTATTGTATTAATTGTTTTATTCATTTCAGTTTCGCTGAAATTTGTAATAGCGGATAGAGTTGAACGTATTCCGCCACGATCCAATTTTAGTGAAATGCCGTTAGCCATAGGTTCGTGGACAGGACGTGAGGGGCACTTTGATCAAGATGTTATAGAAGCGTTGAAATTAAAAGATTATTTTCTGGCTGATTATATCGATGCTACCTCTGGTGCAGTAGTCAATCTTTATGTTGTCTATTACGATTCACAACGCAAAGGTGCTTCTGTTCACTCACCAAAAACGTGTATGCCTGGTGGGGGGTGGGAATTGTCACAGCAAGCTCAGCTTGAGCTCAATTATATTGAATCTTATCGTGGAAAAAGTTTAATGGTAAATCGGGTTGTGATTCAAAAAGGTAGTGCAAAAAGTTTAGTTTATTATTGGTTTCAGCAGCGTGGAAGAATTATTACCAATGAATACTTGGCTAAATGGTACATTTTTTGGGATGCGTTAACTCGCAATCGTACCGATGGTGCCTTAGTCAGAATTACGATTGAGTATTCAGGCTCTGAAGAGACAGAGAAACACTTACAAAACTTTGTAGAAAACTTAGCTCCACTTTTGCCAAAATTTATACCTGAATAGTTGTACTCAATATTATGATCAGCATGCTGAACTTTCCATTGTCACTATTCATGAGTATTGTGCTAGTACCTTTATTAATGCGTTATGCAGATATATTGGGATTAGTTGATAGGCCGGATGGTGTACGAAAAATACATACGAAAATCATACCAAAAAGTGGTGGTTTGGCAATTGCGCTAGCCGTATTGATCGCAATACTTTATTCCAATAGTAAATTAACGGAATTGGTACCCTTGTTATTGGGCTCGCTGGTAATTGTTATTTCAGGGTTGCTGGATGATCGTTACGATTTAAATTTTAAATGGAAGTTTTTAGGGCAAATTATTGCCATTTTAATTTTTTTAGTAGGTACGCCAGGTTTATCTGAAAAAACACTTTTTTATAGTCATTTTTTTTCAGGGTGGGTAACCAGCACAATATTATTTATTTTTTTACTGGGTGTCTCTAATGCCATCAATTTATCCGATGGGTTGGACGGATTAGCCGCTGGCATAACAATGATTAGTTTAGGGCTCATAGCACTGCTTGCCAGTGATGCAGAGTTGGCATGTGTGTTTATTGTTGCCTTGGCATTGATGGGCGCACTGATGGGTTTTTTGCGTTATAACACTCATCCTGCACAAGTATTTATGGGTGATACAGGCAGCCAATTTATTGGCTATACCAGCGCAGCCCTTGCAATTTATTTATCACAAAATTCGGTTTCAGCGATTAGTCCTGTATTGCCAGTACTTATTCTGGGTATACCCATTATGGATACCTTGATGGTGATGAGCGTACGCATATATTCAGGTAAATCACCCTTTTATCCGGATAAAAACCATATTCATCATCAATTAATGAAATTTGGTTTTCGCCATTATGAAGCCGTAGCCATACTTTATGTAGTACAAATTTGTTTAGTGATAACTACCTACTTATTACGTTATCAGCACGAAGTTGTATTGTTATTATTTTATTTTTTATTCGCAAGCTTATGTCTTGGCTGCCTATATCTAGCAAATTTGAAACAATGGAAATTTCGTTTAGAGGCAACTAATGCAGTATTTGTTGACCGCAGGAACCCATTGCTGCGAAGTATGAATTGGGTTTTTGAATATAGTGTTGGAATAATCACATTCTGTTTTTGTTTGGCTTTGGCAATTTTAAGTTTCTCTACTATTCAATCTCATTTTGTTATTTTGCGCCTTGCATTGTTTTTATTGGTAGGATCATTTTTAATAGGAATACTATTTCCTAAATTGAATGTTTTAACAACCCGATTACTTGCCTATTCGGCAACCGTTTTATTGCTCTATGCTTTTGCCGTTTCATTTACCAATGGTATGGCAGGAACTTTGCTCAATATAATTTTATTTTTTCTTGGTGCATTTTTGTTGTTATCAATAAGGTTGACAAGAAAAGATCAGTTTCAACTTAATAATCAAGATTTAATTATTCTATTTATTTTGCTGGTAGGCCCGCTACTACCATTTGAGGGAGACGATGGCGTAAAAGTGGGGGTAATGCTGTTTAGAATGTCTATCATGATTTACGCAATAGAGTATGTCATTAGTAAATCACAAAAATTTAATTTTATGATTAAATGCTTTGCAACATTAATATTATTTTCCGTGTGTTTTATCTAGGTACAAAGACGTTGGAGTCAATATGAAACGAATTCAATTTATCACCCGTAAGGTATTTTGGTTGTTGTTGCCGATACTTACCTTGTGTATGGTTTCTTGTAGTGGTGCTGAAGAACGTGAAGGTAAATATCTACAAAGAGCCGATAAGTATTTTTCCGAAAGTAACTATCCTAAAGCAAAAGTTGAAATTAAAAATGTATTGCAAATTAATCCTAAAAACGCAAAAGCGAGAGTCTTGTTAGGTAAAATAAATCAAAAAGAAGGCGAATATCGTCAAGCCCTAGCTAATTTTAGTGCTGCTGTGGAGGAAGACCCCAAGCAGGTTGACGCTCGCCTGGAGTTGGCAAAAATATTTCTTTCTGCCAGCCGGGATGCCGACGCCAGTAAGTATATTAAGGAAGTGTTAGCCATAGATCCCAATAACAATGAAGGCAAGGCTATTTCTGCTGGACTTTATATGCGCGCAGGTGATCGCGATAGTGCTATTCGAGTCGCTGAAGAAGTTTTGGTGAGCAACCCTGGTAATCCACAAGCGATTGCCGTGCTGGCAGCAGTATATATTGATAGTGATCCGCAAATTGCACTTGAAAAAATTAATAGCGGGCTAGCATTGGATAATAAAAGCGTTCCCCTAAGGATGTTAAAAATTGAAGTTTTACGGCGCAGTAACAAAACTGACGAAATTGCCAGTATTTATGTCGAGCTGATAAAGGATAATCCAAAAAACTTTACTTTCTATGACAAGTTGGCAGGTGATTATACGGCACATGGAAAACTTGATGATGCAGAAAATATCGTGCGCCAAGCCATCAATAATAATCCGGAAAGTGTTGATCCAATATTAGCCTTGGTTGATTTCACTAAAAAAATGAAAGGTGCTGAACAATCTGAAGCAGTATTGAAAGAATTTATTGCCAAAAAGCCAGATTTATATGTACTTAAAAAGGCATTGGCTAATCAATATGTACAATTAGATAAAAAATCGGAAGCTAAAACCATATTAAATTCGGTCATTAGTGCTAATAGCCGCAGCCCGGAATCGTTAAGTGCAAGAGTTGATCTTGCAAAAATTTATTTAAGTGAGCGCGATACTACCAAGGCCAATGGGTTATTGGATGAGATATTTGTTATCGAACCATCAAATGCGGATGCGCGTATTCTCAGTGCGCGTATGAAAATAGCAGACAATAAAATTAAAGACGCTATTGCCGACTTGCGCACTGCTTTAAAAAGCGATGCCCGGTCTTTGGAAGCATTTAAACTACTCGCGTTTTCGCAGGAAAAAGACGGTACTCCTGAACTCGCGCTAGATAGTTACTTTCGTGCACTGGATATAAGCAGTGATGATATTCCATCACTATTTGGTGCGGCACGATTGAGTATCAAGAATCAACAAAAAGATACCGGGAAAAAATTGTTGGGAAGAATATTAACGCTAGACCCCACCAATCCAGAAGCGACATTGATGTTAACCAATGTAATGATGGCTAATAAAGATTGGGATGGAGCCGAGAAACTATGTCAATCGTTGATTAACTCTGAATCTGTTGCGAAAAAAGCAACGGGATTTGATGCGCTCGGTGGTGTTTATAGTGCGCAAGGGCAATGGAAATTGGCGAGACGAAATTATGAGCAATCTCTCGCACTCTCACCAAAATCCTATGATCCTGTTGCAGGTATAGTGAATGCGATGTTGGCGGAAAATAAAACAGCAGAAGCGATAACTTTTCTTGAATCGCATTTGAAGACATATCCAGACTTTTATCGGGCCAAGCGTCTTCTTGCGAATCTTTATATTAAAGAAAAGAAAACTCAAGCGGCCATTGATATTTATGAATCACTGATAGTAGTAGCACCTGAAGATGAAAGCTTATATGAAAGCCTGGCAGCGATTTATTTTGACCAAAAAGATCAAAAGAAAGCAGAAGCAGTCTATTTGCGGGGCTTGGCACGAAATCCTAATTCCGTCGGTATTCGCGCTTATTTGGGTAATCTATACACTTTCGATAAAAAATATGACGCAGCCAAAGAGCAGTATGAGATGGCCAATAGTAAAATGCCTAATTCGGATATGATTAAAAATAACCTTGCAATATTATTAATAAATCATTTGCCTTCTGAGGATAACACACGTAAAGCGTTGGAGCTTGTTTCGGGTTTTTCGACCTCCAAAGAGCCAAATTATTTAGATACATTAGGGTGGGTGCAATTACATGCCGGAAATACCCCGCAAGCTATTTCTTTTCTGCAACAAGCTGTTGGCTTAAAACAGTCACCGGAATTTCGTTATCATCTTGGTATGGCGTACAAAAAAAATAACCAATTAGTTGAAGCCAAGAAAGAGCTTTTGCTTGCAACTAAAGATGTAGCCGGTGATAACGAATGGTTGGCGGATGCTCAAAAGACCTTAGCGAGCCTATAACGTAACTCGCTCATAATTTAAACCGCCCATTGTGGCGGTTTTTTGTTTTCTAATAGTTGTTTTCTGATAGTTATTTCCTGAAGAGTTTTTTGAATGCAGAGGATTTCTATTAACGGAATTTAATTTTTACGTTGTCATAATAAATTCATTATTAGTTCAATATAAATTCATATTATTGAAAACTTCTTATGAAACTCTGCTTGGGTGTTACCTTACCTAACTTATTTGGAGCTATTTAATAATGAAATTAATTTTTAAGCCTAAACTACTGGTTGCTGCGATAGCGACAGTATCTTTTTTTGAAATGTCTGGTGCGCAGGCAGCAATTACTTATTTGGGGATGGGTTCATTGGGCGGTGGCAGCACTGATATGCGTGATTTATCAGGCTTAAACAACGCTCTGGAAAACGGTGTAGCTAATAATTTATTGGGCAGTTTTGGTTCTGGTTTTGCGTACTCAGGCGTAGCCAATCGATTTTTAGCAGTAGCTGATCGTGGCCCAAATGCGGTTCCTTATAATTCTGCGGTTGACGACACGGCCTCTTATATTGATCGCTTTCATGAAATTGATTTGAGCATTACCCAAACGGGTAGCAGCTGGAATATTACCCCGACATTAGTAAAAACCACATTACTCAGTAGTGCAACACCCCTAGTGGGTTCTGCAAGTATAGATAACCCTAACAAAACTTATTTTACCGGTTTGAGTTCTGGTTTTGATGCAACTAAATTATCTGCCAATCCAACCAATATGCGTTTAGATCCTGAAGCTATTCGTGTAGGTAGTTCAGGTAAAACTGTATTTATAACAGATGAATATGGTCCCAACCTTAAAGAATTTGATCGTGCTTCCGGGCAACTTATTCGCACCATTGCGTTACCCGCAAAATTCGCTGTAGCAACACCAAATGCACAAGGCAAACTTGAAGAAACTAATACAGCCGGCCGTGTTGATAATAAAGGTATGGAAGGTTTAGCTGTTTCTCCCGATGGAAAAACGTTGTTCGGTATTATGCAAAGCCCGTTATTGCAAGATAACGCACTAACCAGCACCGGTAGTAAAAATGGTAAAGACATTCGTATTGTCAAAGTGGATATTGCAACGGGCGCTACGCAAGAATTCGTTTATCAGTTGGCCGATAAAAGCTTAACAGTGAGTGAAATTTTAGCGGTTAACGATCATGAATTTTTAATTGATGAGCGCGACGGTAAAGGCGGTGTTAGCGTAAAAAATATTTATAAAATTGATATTACTGGCGCAACTGATGTAAGTGGCATTGCCAGCTTACCGGCAAGTGGTTTGCCAGCAGGTGTTGTCGCAGTTAATAAAAGTGCAACCCCTTTTCTTGATTTCACGGCTAAAACTGGTTTAGGTGCTGCGATTCCTGAAAAAATTGAAGGTATGGCATTTGGTCCGACTTTAGCAAATGGCCTTATGTCGTTAATTTTGACCAATGACAATGATTTCAATACTAACCCTGCAACTTTTAGTACCACGAATAATTTTTACGTATTTAGTATTGATCAAGCGGATTTAAACTACACTCCCCAGGCGGTTGATGCGCCAGCACCAGTACCATTACCGGCAGCGTTGATGTTATTTGTTAGTGGTTTAACATCATTAGGTGGTTTGGTTGCACGTCGCTGCAAAAAAGTATAACTGAGATAATATTTTTATTGATAGCGTAGAAAACCACGTCCTGTGGACGTGGTCATCAATGATAGGCTCCGCCTGTCATGATTAGAAAATTCATGTTAAAACCAAATTGAGTTGTCCCCACAACATCAACGAGGAAATAACATGAGTCGATTTGGTAAGTTATCGCATGTGGTTTGGCATTGCCAGTACCACGTTGTATGGATACCGAAATATCGGTATAAAATTTTGAGCGGGCCGGTTGCTCAAGATGCACATAATTGTGCGCATATATATTGTGACAGGCTAGGTTGTGAAGTGGTCGAATTAAACGTACAGCTAGATCACGTGCATTTGTTAGTAAAGGTTCCGCCGACGATTCCGATTTCAAAATTGATGGGTACCTTGAAAGGAAAAACGGTGCTTCGAATTTTTTCAAAGTTTGCTTATCTAAAACAGAAACCCTATTGGGGTAATCATTTTTGGGCGAAGGGATATTGTGTTGATACGGTAGGTCTTGATGCTGAGATGGTAATACTTGTTTCGCCAGCACTATTTATTGTCACTCTCACTTTTGATCTTTCATAGATCGTTCTTGCTTTATCTTCAAGTGCATAAACTATTGCTTTGACGTCTATAGGAAATCCAAGCTTATCGGCACTATCTTTCAAGCGTTTCAAGTGGCGATCCAGATAAGGATATTGGTTGTGGTACAACAAGCTTTCAATTAGTAAAAGTTCGGAAAAATTATTCGTGAAAAATCGACCTTTCAGTAAGTATTCTTCATATTCTGCGTCTGGGTCAGAATCATGAACGACACCGCTACCAATCCCCATTTCACCGCTGCCGTTGGCCATAACACCAACGTGCGAATAGGAACGTTAAAACACATATTATTATTGGGCTCTATATAGCCAATAGCTCCAGTATAAATACCACGGTCTGTTAATTTGCGTTTAAAACTGATCCACTTTTGTATTGAATTTTGATCCAAAGCCAATAGTTACAAAGCTATATATAGGTTGAGTTTTTATACATCTTTTCTGGGTCAGTTTTGGATGCAAAGGTGGGTCAATGTACGGTGCAAATCAACACACTGGTTTTTTTGTTTAAACGATATTTATCTTTAATAGATTCATATAGAAAGAACTATAGAGGCTCTTGGTATCAAGCTGGCAATATCACTATTATGGAATGATTAATCTGGAGTTAATCCTAATCTATAAATGACTCTCATGAGGTGTGATGTATAAACACCAATCTTCCATCATTGCTCGTCTTTTTTCTAGTAAATTACCTCGCCGATAAGCAGCTTCAACTTTATTGCCGATTGTATGGGCTTTTGTGTGTTCTATAAATGGATCAATGCCATTGACTATCTGTTTGCGCACTACTTCAGCCTTCATACGAGCATTCGCCAATGTAATAATAGTGTAGCCGCCTAGTCCCATTTCTCGACGTTTTCCCTGTACGGTTATTCGTAGTATCCATCTCCGAGTTCCTGATTCGCTTACTACTAAGCGCAGTCCTCCACCATCCTCATGCGTGCCCGTTGAAGCTGCTTTTACTTGTTTGTCTGTTAACTTTTGCAGCATCATTAAATTGTCTTTTGTTGTCATAAGATTACCCCCAGTTTACCCCCCAATTGGGGGGGATAGGGTAAAGCTACATGGCATCAACTGACACAATTATAATTATATTTTCAATTAAAATCAAAGGCTTATGGTATACTATGAAACATAATGATACAGCACTGGCCACCTCTCTCACTGCCATATTTAAGTGTTAGTTGTATATGTAGAGTTGTTTTTTATTTCATTGATTTTTAAGGCTTTAATACAAAGGAATTGATTGGTTTTTTGAAATTAATGCTTGACGCAATAGCGTAGGATCAATAGAATGCGCGCCTCCACAAAGCACTCATAGCTCAGCTGGATAGAGTACTCGGCTACGAACCGAGCGGTCGGTGGTTCGAATCCACCTGAGTGCACCATATACTATCCCACGATGTCCAATATCGTCCTAAACCCCGCGTAATTGCGGGGTTTTTCGTTTCTGCTCCATCCGCCAGTGAATATCCTTCTAAAAATATCACAAGAAATTAATTTATAACAAATAGCTAGTGCTCTACTGGGCACGATAAAATCTGCTTGACGAAACGCCACTTTCACACTGAATCAAAACTCAGATGAAATCTCTACAACAATTAATGTTGTTAGAGCCATTTTTAGCTATGTAAATCGATTGCTAAAAAATATTAATATTGATGAATTTAATATCAGTTTACGAAGGATAAATGAATGCGAGTTGTTATTTACTTAATGCTTTTATTGGCGATACTGAATGTTGCACACGCGTGGTGGAGTGACCAACGGGCTTTAGAATGCCTATTACTATTAACTCGTCAGTGGTATTGATCAAGCAGATTTAAACTACACACCGCAAGCAGTTGATGCGCCACCGCCAGTACACTTACCAGCAGCGCTGAAGTTATTCGTTAGTTTTTCAACTATCTCTTCAGCTATCAAACATTCGCTTAGTTTTTCAATTGTTAGTTCTCAGCGATTGCAAATAAACACTGCCTAAAGCCGCAGCAATGGCCAGTGCCAAACGCCCACCATTATTCAACATGTACATTGCTTGAATACTGAATATTTGTTCGCTACCTTCAGGTTCCAGATAAAAATAGTAGCCATCCCAAGCGGAGCCAATTAACACTAAGGGAATATCTATAGCGGCAATTAAAAAAATGATTGGCACTGCAACAATACTTGCGATTAATCGTTGCCATAAATTAAGATTCGGCCAGGCAAAAATAAAACACAATATAATAATCGGTGTTTGAATGGCGTTACCCACAATTGTTGAGGATTGGATTTGGGTATCGGCCGGCATGGTTTGTGAACCCAAAGTAATACTATATTTATTACTCATTAAACCCACAAACATCAACTGACCTTTTTCTTCCTCGATGCTGAGTTGATCGACTTTTAATGTCGGCGCCCATACTGCCATAGCTGCTTGAGTGTAACCCAGCCACAAACTAGCGTAAGTGCGTGCATTGTGAATAAAAAAAGCCGTAATTAATCCATAGCTGATAAGTAGCACAAATCCGCACTGCAAGAGTTTGTGCGACTGTAGTGTATGGTGCTGTAATTTATAAGGCTGTACTTTCTGCAGCTGGGGTTTGTGATCGAATGACATGCAGCCAACTCAAGAAAAAAATGCAAGAAAAAATAATAATCAATGTGGGGCCAATATAAGCATGCAACCAATGAAACCATTCGCGGTTATGTTTCAATGCGATAAACAAACTGACAATGCGAATTTGATTCAATAAGAAAATAAATACTACACCTAAAAATATACCTGCGAGTTTTTGCTTCACGGCGGCACGAAAAGCGAGGATGGCAGCGATGAGTAAAAACATACTTTCGGTACCCTCGCAACCATTGAGTACAGTAATGCTCGTTGTTTGTGAAACAAGTTTCTGCCCGTGCGTCTGGACATTTTCCTGTGGCAAAAGTTTATCGAGTAGTAACGCGCTGGGTTTTACGGTAAGTTCATCAATTAGCCAATGCTCTACCCAACTGTCTCTTGCCAAATGATAGGCATAGCTTTGCATGGCAAAAAGCCCTAAGAACAATGGGATAAAAACAATAGGGTTGGTATTTTTCGTGTGTATGCTAAGCACAGGTTATAACTCAATGAAAAAATTCATATAAATGTTAAAAACAGATACTATTTTATTCATATTCTACAGGCAGAATACGACAGAATTATTGTACTCATTAGGTCGTCAACATGTTTTTCCAAATTAATAAAAATACATTCGCATTAATGCTGGTGGCGATCTTCTTAAGTGTACCTGCAACCGCCAAATTTGAGCCCTCAGAGTTTGAGCGTTATCCTGATGCTAAAATTGGTTTAAATCGCAAAGCTGCACCCTATTTTTTGGATAAACTGAAAAATGTGGAAGTTGCCAATATCATCGTGTTGTATAGAGAAACCAATACACTTCAAAACAGTAATTCAGGAGCAGTGCCGTCAGCGCAGAATTTGCGCTTTACTCAGCTCAGAGATTTTAAGCAGCGCGCTAATAACAAACTTCCCGCGGGTGAATATCATCTTGTACACGAATATGATCAACTCCCCATGCAAGCCATACAACTAAAAACTACTATTACGCTGACACAACTCCTTAGCGATCCAGATGTGATTGCAATTTACAATGATGAACCCTTGGTGCTGCACCTTGCCGAGAGTTTGCCATTGATTAATCAGCAATTCGCACTTAACGAGGGCGTTACAGGGCAGGGCACAAGCGTTGCGATTCTCGATACTGGTGCGGACTATACCAATGCTGCCTTTGGCGGTTGCACTTCGCCCGGCGTGCCAGCGAGCTGTCGCGTAAGTGCAGCCGTAGAAATTTCACCGAATGACGGTGCATTAGATAGCAATGGTCACGGTACCAACGTTGCTGCTATTGCATTAGGTGTTGCTCCTGCAACCAAAATTATTGCGCTCGATATAATGAATGGTACAAATATTTCCACTTCAGATGCTATCGCGGGTATTAATTGGGTTATCGCCAATCATGCAACTTATAATATTGCTGCGCTCAATATGAGTTTTGGTAGCAGCACTACTTACAGCTCACCTTGCAGTAGTTTTAATCCTTTTTCTACACCTGTGAACAACGCCAAAGCTGCAGGAATTTCTGTGATTGCTTCCTCGGGAAATAATGCAAATAGCAACGGCATTGCATCGCCGGCTTGCACTCCAGGTGTATTGGCAATTGGTGCAGTTTACGATAGTAATGTCGGCGGATTAAATTGGTCGGTGTGTACAGACAGCACCACCAAAAGCGATCAAGTCGGTTGTTTTTCTAACAGCGCAGCTTATTTATTTTTACTGGCACCTGGCGTAATGATTACTGCCGCCGGCGCAACTTTATCTGGCACATCTCAAGCCGCACCTCATGTAACGGGCGCTATGGCATTGTTGAAATCTGCTTATCCCAATTTATCTCTTGCGGAACTTGAAATACGTTTACATAAAAGCGATACCTTGATCACCGATTCACGCAATAATGTTACCACTCCAAGGCTAGACATTCGCGCCGCTGTAGGAACAATAGCCGTTAGCAATAGTGATGAAATACCCACGCTTCCAGCTTGGGCTTTAGTACTTTCGATTCTTGGCTTTATCGGGATTGGAGCTAGAGTAGGAGCTAGATCAACTGCTTTTAACGAAAATAAAACTTACTAAAAAATACCTACTAAAAAAATCGTCGATTTTTTAATTCGACGGTTTTTTGTATGCACAAATATTTTTTTGACGATAAATATTTTACTTAGACTTTACGACGCCCCCATACACCTAACATGCTCAACGCAGAAAGCAGTAATGGAAATGCTGCGGGTAAAGGTACTGGTGTAACACTGACCGTTGTTGCGCCATTAACAGCAGCGGGTTCAAGATTATTGCCGGAAGCGTCGCCGAGTGCGTTAGAGGTTAAGCTAAAGTTAGCATTGCCGGTGGCAATAGAAGAAAACACCATGCTGAATAATGTAAAATTATCCGCTTGCATGGATTCTAAATCCACTGCGCTATCAAAGGATGTTTGAAAAAAATGGAGCAGGCCGGTGGATGGGCTATCGTTGCCAAACAAACTACCAACACCATTTACATCTAATTGATTACCCTTAACGGAATCTCCCCAAGTTACATTATTGAATGCGAATAAGCTGCTATCAAAATTAATGTTTACGTCATAGTCGCCAAGCGCTGGTGCGGTACTTTGATTCAAACCAGAACCCTGTATTTGCACTAAAACATTCTCACCGAGATTAATTTTCGGGCTGCTGGTGACTAAATCAATTGTAAAGGCTGCTTGCGAATTCAGCGAAACGCTTACACCCAGCATCAGTAAAATTGCGTAGATTGCTTTCATTTTTTTCTCCAAAGTTAGTGAGTAGCGCAACCCGTGCGAGTGCATTGCAAGCTGAGTGCGCGAGCATCATTGATATTAATAATGCCATCGCCGTTGACATCGCGTTGATCTAATGATGTTGCATTAGTATTCAGTGCGGCTGTGATAATTTTTATATCGTCACTGTCAACGTCGCCATCACCATCCAAATCAATAATCAATTTCAAGGAAACAACTAATGGATCGTGATCTGATGAGCGATAAGCATTGCTGGAATAGAAACTAGTCACTTGGCCTGCTGATTTAAATTCAGTGTTGTAATCAAGGCTGATGGGTTCATCCGCATTGATATGCCAATCAGCCGCGTTTAACACTTGTGCAATCAGCGATTTACTTGCAAGGCCGTGGTCGAGGTAACCCGCCTGGCCATCAAACACATATGAATAAGCTTCGGCGCCATTAAATTTATTAATTAAATTTGTGTAGCCTGCATTCGTAATAGTATTGATAGGATCTTCTTTGGCGTAAGCATTTAAATCGCCGATTATAAGGTAGTCGCTATCTTTAACACCCGTTGGGTTGCGCGCTAACCAACTCACTAATGCTTGTGCAGCATGCGTGCGCGTAAGATTGCAATTGCCTTGGCCATCGCCCACATCTGGATCACCTACATCGACGCAGTCCGAACCTTTGGATTTTAAATGATTGATGGCAATTGTGATTACACCACGGCCCTGAGTTGCACGGAAACTCTGCGCCATGCTCGGGCGATTTTTAGTGTCGATAAACATGGGATCAACCGCAGAATCCAGCAGCGCGGTTTGACCAATAGCAGTCGCACGATCTTTACGATAAATAATACCAACAGCAATTGCATCAGTGCCAATTTTAGTTAATCCAGGATTAATGAATGCCCACTGTGTGCTGCCTGTGGCGGTATTGAGCGAAGCAGTTAATTCAGAAATCGCACTGAAGTTATCGTAGCCATCATTTTCTAATTCCAGCAAGCCAATCACATCCGCATTTAATCCCATGAGTGCATTTACAATTTTTGCTTTTTGACGCGCGAATTCAGTAGCATTATCAGCACCGCGTGCGGTTGGGTAACCACCGCCTAAACCATCGCCATTAAAAAAGTTGAGCACATTAAAGCTGGCAACTTTCAAATTAGTATTAGCAACTTGCGTAGGCGCTGTCGGGCGTGGATTGGTTGCAACAAAATGTGGTGTGACTGTAGGCAGTAAACGATAGTGACCAAAATTATAAGTAATTACACCGGTAAGATTTGTCACAGTATCGCCGCTGCGAATTGTGTTGAGTGCGGATAACCCCGGTGCAGGAAATATCACGGGATCAGGATTTTGTAAATTGCTGGCATCATCCAAAATTAATTTATTAAGATTGTTTTGTGCCTGTTGTGCAATGGCAGCCGCACCGGGGCTGACGAGATTTGTTGGTTGCGGTAGCCGACCATTAGACAACAACAATTCGCCATATCTACCCAACGAATAAGTTTCATTAACCGTTAATGTTTGCGGCACACTGACTAACATACCCTCTACAGCTTCTAAATCATTTAGGCTAGATACTGGCAAACCAACACCTGTTATTGCTGGTAAATTTTGATTGTTGGCACACACTATAATATTCGCAGGAATAATTTGTGTCTGATTAAACGTTTCCGCAACGGTACCGTTTACGCGTACGCTATCACCTACAGCAACAGGAGTAGTACTCGGAATATATATACCTTCTGAAGTAGCAATATTTCCATCAGTAAAATTATCCGGCTCTTGCAAAAAGAATCCACCTATTTGATTAGCTGCTTGAAAACTTGCCACTACAATGGCTTCAACATTTACAGTAGTGCCTACTAAAGGGCTGGCGTTGCCGCTACCTTGAATAGTTGAAATGAATGTTGATGTGGAGCCGCAACTTCCGATTTCTAAACCACCACCGCCATTACCATTACTTTGATAACTACCGAGATCGGAAAGTGTATCTACCGCAAAACCATCCCACTCGAGACTCGGATCAAACGTTGTAGTAACAGTTCTGCCAGTAGTGACAGATGTTTTACGCCGCAAAGTATTATCTGCCGTGCTCACTAAACTCGTGCCCCATTCAGTGCCCGGATCAAACCCCACCTGACCAATCACATCCACAATGGTCGTACCATTTTTTAATACAATCGCATCATCACCGTTGTACCAACTGGCGCTGCTAGTTTGGTTGGCAACTGCAAGAATATTGGCATTAGAGCTGGCATTTGCTAGCACAAATACGCCATTCGCAGGAACGCTACCGGTAAGCGTAATGTTAGTAGCTGCGGTAATATTGCCGTTAAAATACATTTCCACTTTATAGCCGCTGAGATTAACTGGCGCGTTACTATTGTTATAAATTTCGAGCGCTTTATTATTGCTGCTGCCTTCGATATATTCCGAAAAATACAATTCAGCAAACACAGGTGATGTAATCACGCTTGCTAAAAAGCAAGCGATAGCTAACCGTAATTGATGGCGATTAAATAACTGCATAGTCAATTCTCTCAAAATGATTATTGTGAATTTCAAGTTGAGAGTAAGTGGCTATTATGACAAGTGCATGGCTATTGTTAGAATATTCGATGATACTTTTGTGACTTTGGTTGATTCGGTGAAGCATAAAATCATGTGTTAAAAATAAAAATTATGCTGTTAGTATTTCCACTTATCTATTCTCAACTTATCTCTTCACCTGATATAGCTAGCTATATGTCGAGGGCGTGCTGCACGCGCTCTATCAGCTCGGCTGGAGTGCGCGAAATTATATCGGGAGAAATTTCAAATTTGTTCGTCAATCTTAAAAAATTTTCAAAACCATAGGACGCCATAAACGGGTGCATACCCGTGCTAATTGCCGCCACATAATCTTTATTTTCGTCGCCGCACACATAAGACTTCGCCGGGTTTACATTGTACTCTTCACGCACCTTACGAAAATGAACCGTCTTTTTTTCTTCAAGCGGTACATGCACCAAAAAATCCAACTGGCCAATATCAACATTATGGCGAGCAAATAACTGACGTAAGGTTTCTAGTGGTTCGTTACAAATGTTGCGTGTAATCATGCCTACAATCACATCCGGTGCGGCAATAAGGCGGCTAATAAAATCGGCAATGCCAGGGTAAAGCGCTGCATCATTGCGATAAACACCCGTGAGCGTGCCAACAATTTGTTGGCGATTTGCGGTAGTAATATTTTTGCGCAGATTAGAAGGAAATTGTTTGATGCCACCCAGATACTTAAAAATATGATGACGCTTTTGAAAACTTTCTTCATCGCCTAAATCCATGCCGTGTGCAATAAAAGCTTTTTCGATGGCGTTATAGGCATCTATAGTCGTACCATCAGCATCCAGAATAACTAATTTTTTATTATTGGTGTAGATCATACTGCCATAGCCCCTTGGCTGCGCTTTAGTAGCACTGCTCTTTATCTTTAGTAGCATTGATGGGCGTCAGTGTTACCCGGCACTCTCAAGATTTATAACCACTAGCATATAAAGCAATTGTGACAGTTTAGAAACACACCTCTCAGTACACGTACCATTACCCAGTCTAAATGTTATTTTATGCGTCACGATGCGGCGTTTAGTGCATGCACCTTTTAACACCAAGCCAACAGCAAACCCAATAGCAGGCAAGGCATCAATATGTGCAGAAAATTTGGCAGGCTATGTGGGCTAGGGTGTTTTCGCAAGAACTGATAGCGGATGCCTGAATTCTTGTACTATTTTCGAGCTTTTGTCGAAAATAATCATTAGGATCAGCCTCAATGTCGGCAGTTACTTAATTTTACTTTGATCTCAATTTCCATTTAAGGAGAAATAATTAATAGGGTTATTCAATCGGTTTAGCTTTTACACCACAAGGCGTCTTTAGATCCATCTTCACCCATGAATCTTGATGGCTCTGAATTTATGATTGGCGTGGGTGTTGTACCTGCACGATATTTATGGAGATGAAAATATGAGATTTTTACTGGCTTTTATACTTATTGCCACAGTACATTTATCAAGTGCAGAGGTACGAAATGATTCGAACGAAAAAAACTCACTTCAAAAAATAATTGATGATCCAAGAATTCAACAAGTAAGATTAGAAACAACGGGCTGTATGGGCACCTGTCCAATTTTCTCAATTACCATATCTGCAGAACCAGTATATTCCACAGTGCCATCTGCAGATAT
>JANYIO010000233.1 GCA_025362015.1 Gammaproteobacteria bacterium
CGCGGTGCAAGAGATAACGATGTCACGTCATTAGTAATTCCTCCCGGCATGCAAGTCACTTTATTCGATGGCGATAATTTCACGGGGGCCAGCACTAAATTAACTGCAAACACCGGTTGGATTGGCGGAGACTGGAACGATAAAGTTTCATCTATGATTGTGTCGAGCATGGATATCACTGATCTCGGTGGCATCATTACCGCGCAATATCCAAACACCACTGCAGAAAGTGTCGATAAAATTATTGATAATGATCCCGCCACAAAATATCTCGGCGTTAATGGCGCAGGCGGTTGGGTGCAATATCAAACCAATACAGCTTATGCGGTGAATGAATACACGATTACGTCTGCAAATGATGCAGCTGAGCGCGATCCATTAAGTTGGACATTGCAAGGTTCAAACGACGGCACCAATTGGTCAACGCTTGACAGCAGATCTGGCGAAGACTTTCCAAATCGCTATCAAAAACGCCGCTTCAATATTGGTAACACAACTGCTTATAAAATCTATCGCTTGAACATGTTACAAAACAGTGGAAGTCTATTTCAGTTATCTGAACTGGAATTATTCACCAACGATTTAACCGGCAGCGTAACGTCAAGCTCAAGCAGCAAATCGTCATCAAGCTCTATCAAATCCAGTTCATCGTCAAGCTCTTCTGCACCAGCATTTATCAAACAAATTGAAGCAGAAGCTTATACATCGATGAATGGTGTGCAACTTGAAACAACGGCGGATACCGGCGGCGGACAAAACGTTGGCTGGATAGATGCGAATGATTGGATGGCCTATGCAAATATTAATTTTCCAACCACTGGCAACTACAAAGTGGAATATCGCGTAGCAAGTCCAAGCGGTGCAACCTTATCGCTCGATTTAAATGCGGGTGCAATTCAATTGGGGCAATTAACTATACCCGCCACCGGCGGTTGGCAAACATGGACGACGATTTCCCACACAGTTTCAATAACTGCAGGAACTTACGCCGTAGGTGTGTTTGCACCGACAGGCGGATGGAATATTAACTGGATAAAATTTACCAAATTGTAATTGTTTAAACACTTAAACCTATGCACTAAAGTTTGCGAGCAATACTCGCAAACTTTAGTGTTCACTTAATTTTTATAGCCACATAAATTTTTATAGGCGCATAAACTTTTTTAAGCACAAGGATTTTAAGACTACCACTCGTCACACCCATACCAACGTGGTTTTGTTATTGGCTATTACCTCTATTTTTTCCTCTTCAATTAACTTCAGCAGATCTTCATTAATGTGTTGATAAAGCATAGCGTTAGGATTTTTATCGTCGTGCTGGAAGCGAGTATAATCTTCTGTGTCGCCCGCAAACTGGTTTAGACCAGCATCGGTCGCAACCCACAATTTACCTTGTTTATCTTCGCGGATATCCCATACAACATTGCTGCTAATACTGCGCTCATTATTAGGAGCATTGCGGTAATTGATAAAATTATATCCGTCATATCTGACCAACCCCTCAAGCCCGCCAAACCATAAATAACCATATTTATCCTGGTATATAGCCTCAACGGAACCAACGGAATAGCCTTGCTCATTGAGCACACGCAAAAATTGTATGCTTCCTGTTGCAACCTCAGCACTTGCAGTAAAGCTCAACATAGTTATAAACAGCATTGCGACTGCTATTGCGTAGTAACGGCGCATACACAGCAGAAATAGACGGCCAGATTTGTTCATAAATTATGCCTGTTCAAAAATGGTAAGGTTTAAATGTGCATTAACTTTAGACCATTTTTGTGCACCAAGACCAAATACAAACAGCACATTCGAAAAGCGTCCGTAAATCCGCGTATAGCAAAATCATTTGAATCCGTTTTAAATATCTCCACGGCAAACTCGTGGAGACCTCTCATACAAAATCGTAACGTCATTCGATCCTGCGAAACCATAACTTACTGGCAACAACATCTTGATGCACAAATGAGTTCTGGACTTAAGCAATCGGCGTATTGCCGTGAACATAATATCAGCGACAAATATTTTAGCGCGTGGAAAGGCAAGCTGCGCAAAACTGCCAGTAAGAAGTCTAACGATGTGCAGTGGGTACCTGTTTCGATTAAGCGATCGATTGCACCAACCAAACCGATTGCAGAATTACCTTCTGACACAATTGAATTGTCGTTATTGCTCGACGGAATTGATTTCACAAAACTTAAAAAATTACCGAAGTTTATTGCAACTTCTGCGCTCTAAATTTCGAAATAAATACGATAAAAATAGTATAATCCGTACATGAAATCACTCGCCACATTGCCCACTCATGTCCCCGCGCTTCAGCAGCTTGTGCTAGAGCAGCAACACATGATTGAGACATTAAAGTGCTCTGGGTAATGCCATAAGTTACACACTCAAAAACTGGGATGCGTTGTGCCATTATACCGAACATGGCATTTTAGAAGCCGATAATAATTTTGCCGAACGCAGCCGGTGGCTTTGGGTAGAAAAAATTATTTATTTGTCGGCTCTGAGCGCGGCGGTAAAGCTGCAGCACTTTATTACAGCTTGATTGAAAGCTGCAAACTCAACAAAGTGAATTCGCTCACCTACATGATGACGTATTTGCTGAGCAATGTGCGCAATAAAGCGATCACCTTGTTAATGCCCCATGAGTTTAATACCTACTTCAATGAACCCACCTCATCCCTGTAGCGGATTACGAAACGCAAAGGCGGCACACGACGGTTCCAATTACATTCACTAAGTCATATATAAGTCATTAAGTTTGACGTTGAAGGGCAATTTCTGTCAAAATCCGCTGGCTATTTTTTGCACAAACAATTATTACTTCACTCAACATAAGGAACATTGTCACCATGACGATAACCACCGTATTTCAGCAAGGGATTAACAAGCTTTTTATTTTAGGATTGATCGCAGTATTAGGTGCCTGTGGTGGGGGAGGAAAGTCCAATAGCCAAGCAGCGATAAGTAGTGTTGGCCTATCAAGCGTACCCGCTAGCAGCATTGCTGCGTCTAGCATACCGGCGAGCAGCTCAGTCATTAGTGTAATGGCAGATACTACTCCCGATACCTTTAGTTTTACAGCCGTTACAGGCGCAGCAGTGAACGCAAGTGTTTCTACTGCAGCCGTTACTATTTCAGGTATTAATACGGCAACCCCTATCAGTATCACGGGCGGGCAATATGCGATTGACAGTGGTGCACTTACCAGCAGTGCTGGAACAATTACCAATGGTCAAACCGTTAAGGTTACTTTGCTAACCTCAGCTGCGCCAAATACCACAACCCAAGCAGTGCTAACGGTAGGCGGTGTGACAGGGACTTTCTCGGCAATGACGGTTAATTTGGTAGGCGGTGCCATTCAAGGTGCCTCTCTCAATATAGCGACTGTGGTGACTACCTTGGCAGGCGCTGCACCTAAAGCCGATGGTACCGGTAGTGCAGCGCGATTTCAGAACCCGGGTGGAACTGTAAGTGATGGCACTAACCTCTATGTCGCCGATACTGAGAATTATAAAATTCGCAAAATTGTGATAGCCACGGGTGTGGTTACTACGCTTGCGGGCAGTGGTACAGAGGGTAGTGCCGATGGCACCGGCACGGCGGCG
>JANYIO010000235.1 GCA_025362015.1 Gammaproteobacteria bacterium
CGAGGCGCGAATTGCGTAGCGCATAAAAGTTGCATAATCACTTGGGTCGGCACTGCCTGCAGCTCCAGCGCCGCAAAAAAATTGATTGTCGGTGGTGGATTCGCCGCTGCTTAATACGCTGTTAAAATCGCCAGTCCATTCCCAAATTAATTCATGCAAATCGTAGATGCCATAATAGTTAGCAAGGCCACCACCTACGTTCGCTAAATGTTCAGGTGTTGGCGCGGCATACCACTCTACCAGCTGCTGCGTGTATGTAGGATCGCGGCGTGCATCAGCTTTTTCAGGGCTTGCTTGTGCAGCCCATTCCCATTGTGCAGTGCTAGGCAAATGTTGGCCATGAGCACGACAATAAGCTTGAGCGGCAAACCAGGATACGTGTACTACTGGTGCAGAAAAACTTTCAGGTTGCGGTAGATATTCGCCATCGCTATTGCGTTGCCAGTGCGCTAAATAGTTTTCGTCGGCATACAAACTCAATATTGCTGTGCGCGAAAAATTTGGATGTGTGCGCACAAAGCTTAAATATTGAACGTTAGTAACAGCAGTTTTATCCAAAGAAAATTCAACAAATTTTATTGCCGGTTCATCTTTTTTTGCAAACAGCGGGCGAAATTCCCCGCTATTTATTTTGACCATGTTGGTAATGGGTGGCGCAATTTTGGTGTCCGCAACCACCGCAGAGATCAAAGCTAGTGAGCACACAACTGCACGGGATATTAAATGTAATATTAAGCGAAAAGTGTTGCTCACCCTAAGCACGTTTTAATGCGCAGATTTTGTTGCGGTGTTGCTGGCGCGCATTTTTGTCACGTCGGCCGGTTGCACAAAACCACCTTTGTTGCCCCAAGTGTTGAGCACATAAGACAGTACGTTCGCTATATGTTCGTCGCTCAAGCCGAGTGATGGCATTGCCCCCACAAATACTTTGCCATTGACTTCAACTTTTCCTTGTAAACCATTCATGATTACACCTATAGCACGATTTTTATCTTTCAATAAATAATCAGATTTTGCTAGGGGTGGAAATGCAGCAGGAATTCCTTCGCCATTAAGTTGATGGCAAGCCGCGCAGTTTTGATCAAAGATACGCTTGCCTTGCGCAACCCGATCATTATCATTTTTCGCCAACACGGGCTGTGGCGCTTCTTCCATGGATTGCACGGCTGCACCTTCAGGCAAATATACTGTGTCAGATTGTTTGCCTGAATAAATATCTTTGTCGGCCTCGCCTGAGACTTTGATCATGCCAAGTGCGCCTTTGTTAAACGCGCGAAAAATAGAATGATCAACTAAAATTAAATTTCCTGGATATTCTGTTTTGAATTCCACGATGGTATCACCACCGGCAGGGATCAATTGCGTTTCAACATTGTGATTCATTGCAGTGCCACCTTCTTCAATCACGTTGTCAAAAATTTCGCCGATCACATGAAAGGATGACACTAGATTAGGCCCGCCATTGCCGACAAATAAACGAATAGTCTCACCGACGTTGGCCTTCAATGAATTGTCACCGGTAAGTGAGCCGACTGAGCCATTAAACACGACATAATCAGGCTGTTCTTTGATGGCTTTGGCCATATCAAATGGCTGTAGCCCAGTTTCACCGTAACCACCCTTGGTATAAAAATCGCCTTGCATGATGTAGTACTCGCGATCCACTTTGGGTAGGCCACCTACTGGCTCAACAAAAATCATCCCGTACATGCCGTTGGCGATGTGCATGCCGACCGGTGCAGTAGCGCAGTGATAAACATACAGGCCAGAATGAAGTGCTTTAAAACTGAATTGTGAGCTGTGTCCTGGCGCAGTAAAGCTGGCGGCAGCGCCGCCACCGGGGCCAGTAACTGCATGTAAGTCGATGTTGTGTGGCATTTTACTGCTTGGGTGATTGGATAAATGAAATTCAACTTCATCGCCTTCACGGATGCGAATAAATTTACCCGGAACCGAGCCGCCAAATGTCCAGAAAGTGTAGTCAACGCCGTCGGCCATACGGTTGACGACTTCTTTGGTTTCGAGGTTAACCACAACATGGGCGGACGTAGTGCGGGTGATGGCGGGTGGGACCATAGGCGCATCGGTAAGTAGTGCTTGTTCAATAGGTAATTCAGCGCTTACACAATAGCTTATTATTGCAAGCAATGTGAATGTGCCAATAGTGATACATTTACGCATAGAGATTTCCTTTTATAAGTAGGATGTTTCAATGTGCAGTATCTGATTTCTTCTGCGGACACGTATTGATGCAAATCAAATGTTTGTTTTCTTGTGGTATAACGGCTGATAGTGGTGGGAAATATTCCAAGAAAGTGTTTTTGCAGTGATGTTAGAAAATTCGTGAGGGATGAAAGTAATTCGCGTTGCTGCGAAAAGTAAGGTTTTATTTCTCTGCTATTTTTTTGCAAAAGCTAATTCATAATCACTAAAAGTACAATTTAAATTGTTATTAGATCGGTATCTTTATTGTGTTGTTGATGTGCATGCAAGGTTTTGCATACGTCTTCGAGTGATTGCGGAGGTGCAAAATAATAGCCTTGCATATGATCGCAGCCAGCTTCTTGCAGCCAGCTTTTTTGTTCAAATGTTTCCACTCCATCCGCTACAACAATTTTACCTAAATTGTGTGCGAGGGTAATCATTGCTGCCACTAAACGACGATCACTGGTATTGCGTTGTAGCTCAGCCATAAATCGAGATGATAATTTTACTGTGCTAATAGGTAAGCGCTGTAAATGTAAAAAGGATGAGCTGCCAGTGCCAAAATTATCCAGCGCGAAATTAATGCCGAAGAATGCCAGTGGGCGCATACACAAACTGACCAGGTCAATATTTTCCATCATGGACGATTCGGTTAACTCCAGCTCTACATCACCGGCTTGAATTTCCAATTCTTCAAATATTGCTGCTATTTCCTGTACTAATCTTTCGTCTTTAAATTGGCGCATGGAAAGGTTAATAGACATGACTAGGCCGCTGCCAAACTGCGCATGAATTCTTTTTAAATCTTCACAGGCCTGTCGAATTGCCCAGTAGCCAATCGCAGTAATTAATCCCGTATCTTCTGCTACCGTAATAAATTCACTGGCATTCAGTGCCCCGCTCTCCGGGTTGTCCCAGCGCAATAAAGATTCAAGGCCAATGATTTCATTGGTTTGCATATCCACACGAGGTTGATATTGCAAAAAAAATTGACCTTTTTTTAATGCCTTGCGTAAATTTGCTTCAAGTTTCAATTGCCGATGTACATTTTTATTCATTGCATCAGTAAAGAAACAAAAACTACTGCCTTCTTCTTGCTTGGCTTTATACATCGCCATATCGGCATTTTTAAGCAGGCTTTCTGCATCATGTCCCGCTTGCGGGTAAAGCGCGATGCCGATACTGCAACCTACGGACACCTCATAGCCATTAATTTCTGAGGGCTCAGAAATTAACTCAATAATTTTTTCAGCAATGTGTGCAACATCAGTATTATTTTCAATATGCGTTAACAATAAAGTAAATTCATCACCACCAATACGTGCTACTGAATCACTGCGACGCAAGCACGCATTTAAACGCTCGGCACAAATGCGAATGATCACATCGCCTACATCATGGCCGAAATTATCATTCACTAATTTAAAACCATTTAAATCAATAAACATTAATGCAAACGACGTTTTATCGCGATTTGCCAAATGAATAACATGTTCCAGACGATCGCGAAATAAAATGCGATTGGGGATATCAGTGAGCTGATCATAATGCGCTAAGCGTGCTAAATATTGTTCAGTTTGTTTGCGTTCAATAGCATAGCGCAATGTGCGTTCTAATAATTGGTGGCTAATTTGACCCTTAATGAGATAGTCGGCAGCGCCAGCGCGAATGACATCGCGGTCTACCTCGATTTCCATTTCATCTGTCATGACTACAATCGGCGTGATATTAGCTTGGACTTTTGCCGCATTTAATAAATCGCGAACGCTCAGTTCACCCCAAAAAAAATCGAGCAGTGCCACATCAAACTCGTTAGACAAAATTTGTGGCAAGGCTGCATCAAGCTGGTTACACCAGATCAACTCATAATCTACATGACGAACTTGCGACAAAATATCGGCAATCAATAGGTATTCACCGTATTCACGGTCAATAAATAAAATTTTTGTTGCTTTCTTCATACCTCTTAAATCCCTAACTTAAGTACTAGATATTTTCGGCATAACCGCTCTTTTTGGCGCCATGCTCTTTATTCGCCGACTTTACACCTTGCCTTGCTTATAATAAATGAGATTTAACTCTATATAGCAAACAAAGACACTTGGATTATTTTTAAAAGCTGTAGTTATAAAAACAACTGACATACAGGTCTGTTTGCGCTTGATACAATAGAATCCTTCTGAAAAAAGTATTTCGAGGCCTCGTGACAGAACTAAACGCCCGCCAAAAAGAAGCCGTTCTCTACATTGACGGCCCCTGCCTTGTGCTTGCAGGGGCCGGCAGTGGAAAAACCAGTGTAATTACGCGCAAAATCGCCTATTTGATTCAAAAATGCGACATCCCGGCACGCCACATTGCCGCGCTCACCTTTACCAATAAAGCGGCGCGTGAAATGAAAGAGCGAGTCGGTAATTTAGTGCAAGGCAGTGCCGCTAAAGGGTTGACCGTTTCAACTTTTCATAACCTGGGTCTCAACATCATACGCCGCGAATATAAAAGTCTGGGTTTCAAGCCAGGTTTTTCTATTTTTGATGCAGAAGATGCGCGTTCACTATTAAAAGAATTGATGATGAAAGACGGTGATCTGGATAAGGATCACTTAAATCTAGTACAGAATCAAATATCCAACTGGAAAAATGATTTAATTACTCCGAAAAAGGCGCTTGAATTAGCACAAACCGCTGATCCTCAAAATCAGGCCGGGCAAACTATTGCGCTGGTTTATCAACAATACAATCAGGCCTTACGTGCTTACAATGCTGTTGATTTTGACGATTTAATTTTGATACCGGTTGACCTTTTTCAGCAACACAGTGAAATTTTAACGCGCTGGCAGCGTAAGATCCGTTATTTATTGGTTGATGAATATCAAGATACAAATTCCAGTCAATATTTGTTAGTGCAATTGCTGGTTGGTAATCGCGCCACGCTTACAGTGGTTGGTGATGATGACCAATCTATTTATGCTTGGCGTGGCGCGCGGCCAGAAAATTTAATTCAATTGAAGCAGGATTACCCGCAATTAAAAGTCATTAAGCTGGAGCAAAATTATCGCTCAACAAGTCGCATTCTTCGTGTGGCAAACCATTTGATTGCCAACAACCCTCACGAATTTGATAAAGCGCTTTGGAGCGAGATGGGCTTGGGTGATCATATTCGTGTAGTGCGCTGCGCGAATGAAGATGCAGAGGCGGAACGTGTCGCCACAGAAATTTTGACGCAGCGTATGCGCAAACAAAATAAATTTCGGGACTATGCTGTACTGTATCGCGGCAACCATCAATCGCGCTTGCTGGAAATGAAATTGCAGCAGCACCAAATCCCCTACAAAATTAGTGGCGGCTCATCATTTTTCGCTAAAACTGAAATTAAAGATGTGATGGGATATTTACGTTTATTAGTCAATGCCGATGATGACAATGCTTTTTTGCGCGTGATTAATACTCCGCGTCGTCACATCGGCACCAGCACGCTTGAAGCGCTCGGTAGTTACGCCAGTCAACGCGAAATTAGCTTATTTTCAGCCATCGAAGAGGTTGGTTTAGGGAGTCATATCGCAGAAAAAAATCTGGATCGTTTGCTCCGCTTTTCGCATTGGTTAAAGCAAGTTGCGCGCAATTGCGCAAATAATGACCCTGTGGCTGCAGTGCGCGAAATGATTGACGATATAGATTATGTTGGTTGGTTGCACCAGAATTCGCCCAGCAGCAAAGCAGCTGAAAAGCGCATCGACAATGTTTTTTATTTAGTTGATTCGCTGCAAAAAAGTTTGAATAAAACGACTGATGATGACGAAGAGGGCGAGGCTCGAATTGAAGATGCCATTGCTAAATTAGTCTTGCGCGATTTGCTTGAGCGGCAGGAAGAAGAAGATCTTAGTGATCAAGTACAGCTAATGACTTTGCACGCGTCCAAAGGTTTGGAGTTCCCGCATGTGTTTATCGTCGGAATGGAAGAGGATTTGTTGCCACACCGCAATAGTATTGACGCTAATAATATTGAAGAAGAGCGTCGCCTTACTTATGTGGGTATTACACGCGCGCAACGCACATTGACCATGACACTTGCAGGTAAGCGCAAACAATTTGGTGAATATAGTGAAACTACTCCCAGCCGTTTTCTGGATGAGTTGCCAGCAGACGACATAGAACGTGAAGGTTTTGGTGCGGTGAGCCAAGAAAAAAATGTTGCCAAGGGCGAAGAAACTTTGGCAGGATTGTTAAATTTATTTGATTAATGTTTTTTGTAGAAAAAACTGCAATAAAACAAGCACAATAAAAAAGCCAGCGATTTTCGTCGCTGGCTTTTTTATTGACAAGAGTAAATTATTTTTTACTGCCATCTACCATGTATTTAACAGCTGCTTTAACTTCAGCATCGCTACACGCAGCGCAAGTGCCTTTGGCAGGCATGGCATTAAAGCCAGCAAGCGCATGAGCATAAAGAGTGTCTATCCCTTTTGCTGCACGTGGGGCCCAGTCGGCAGCGTTGCCGAATTTAGGTGCGTTCATTAGGCCTGGTGTGTGGCACATAGTGCATGATGCAGCAAAAACATCTTTGCCTGATTTAGCAGGAGCTGCAGCTGCAGCAGGCGCGCCTGCGCAAGCTTCACCTGCTTTACAGGTTTTACCCACTGGTGCAATGCGTTCTTTTGTAGCATCAGCATCTGCTGTTTTAGTTTCGCTGAAAGCAACACCAGAAAGGGCTAACAAGCTAGCAACAGCCAGCATACTTAATAATTTCTTCATTGGGCTCACGTCTTTTTCCTCATGGTTATGATTTGCGCTTTAGGGGGAGCGCGACGGGGTCATTATAGCCAATAATTTATTAATATGTGCCATGTCTTTTGACTTTATGGAAAGTCTTTTAGTTTGCCAAAAGAAGGTTAAAGACTAATTAACGGCAAGGTTTTGTTCTATCTTGTCGCGATGTTATGCTGCGGCGAACAAAAATGTGGGGTTTGACAATATTATGGAATTTGCCAATGTTGCTTTTACTGCTTACTTTAGCGCGGCTATTGTTGCAGCACTATTGACTGCCATTTACGCTTACCAATATTTCCATCAGCAGCGCAGCTATGCGTTTACCCTTGCCGCGTTCCTGCATACCTTGTATTTGAGTGCCATCGTTCTATCTTATAGCAATACCTTTTCGTCACAATGGTTACCTTTTCTGGAGTGTTTACATTACAACGGATGGGTATTGGCCATAGCTCTCTCGTTACTGCATCACAGTAATCAACAGCATTTACCCCGCAGTCTGCAGCTACTGTTTGGCTTGGGTTGGCCACTTACTCTAATAATGCTGCTAATTACATTGTTCGCTAATGAAAAAGTGTTTTTACTCGCGCCTTGGTGCGCTCTGGCTTTAGCCGTGGTTAGCTTGGTGAGCGTTGAGCAACTTTATCGTTATGCGGCGGTAAATGATCGTCAAATCAAACTGCTTTGCATGAACTTGGGTATCATCTTTATTTATGATGTGTATCGCTACACCCATCTGCTTATTTTCCAGGAAGAGATTTATCCCTACCTCTGGCAGTCACGCGCGGCAGTTTCCATTGCCACTTGTTTATTTATGGCTTTGGGCGGATTGGTGCCTTTGCAGCAAACGCCCAAAACGGCGAACTTCAATATCTCGCGCCCGATTGCTTTCTACACCACGTCACTGATTGGTATAGGTGTATTAATTACGCTGCTCTCTACCGTTGGATATTATATACAGCTGTATGGCGGTAATTGGGGAGCGGCGATTTATAGCTTTGCGCTGGTGGTGGCAGTGCTTTTGGTTGTAACCGTTTTTGTCTCTAACCATCTGCGTTTGCAACTTTCGGTATTTATCAATAAGCATCTGTTTCACCATAAATACGATTATCGTAGTGAATGGCTGCGCATTATCAATTATCTGGCCGAGCCGGCAGAGAGTAGTGAGGTCAATGAGCGTGCTTTTTTCGCGGTGGCCTCCACCACACATGCGCCGGGTGGTGCGATCTGGTTGCTCAAGCAGGGCTTTTATGAGCCGGTCTACCAGCTCAACGTATCGAGCTTGGTCGATTTACAGGAAGAGCCCGCCAACAGTCCATTTTGTCGTGAGTTGCTTGAATCGGAATGGGTTTACTTTCCCGACGGTAGCGACAATTCAGCGATTAGCCATAACAACAATTTGCTGCCCTATTGGGCGCGCAATTTCCCCAATTTGTGGTTGATTTTCCCGCTGATTGTGGGCGAAGAGCTGGTGGGTTTTATGGCGCTGACCAACCCACAGGACGATACCGCACTCAACTGGGAAGATCTTGATTTGCTTAAAACAATCGGTCGTCAATTGGCGAGCTATTTAAAGCGGTATGAGCAAGCCGAGCAGCTCGCTGAAGGCAAACAGTTTGATACTTACAACAAGCTGGTTGCCTTTATCATTCACGATTTGAACAATTTAATCGCCCAACAAGCCTTGATGCTAAAAAATGCTGAAAAGCATAAGGATAACCCAGCCTTTGTAGAGGACGCATTTAAAACGATTAGTAATTCAGTGGATCGGATGAATAATTTGTTGAAAAAGTTGCGTCGTGATGAGTCTGACTTAGTAAAGCGCGTAAGCATTACTGAAATTGTTGAGCAAGCCGTCGCCGAGTGTCGCCACAACAACCTGAAGATTAAAGCCGGAATTCATCAAGTAACGCGTACTCTTAATGCAGATCAGGTGCGTTTAGTGATGACTATCACAAATTTCATAAAAAATGCACAGGAGGCTACAGAAGCCGGGGGTGAAGTACATGTTACACTCGCTTGTCTTGATGACTGGGCGGTCATCACTATTGAAGACAGCGGTTCAGGTATGGATTGGGATTTTATTCATAACCGCTTGTTTAAGCCTTTTGAAACTACCAAGTCAGGCAAAGGTATGGGCATAGGTGTTTACCTATCGCGTGAATATATAAGCGAGTTAAACGGTACGCTCAATGTAATGAGTAGTGTTGGCGAAGGCACTACCATCACAATATCAATACCGCTTAATAAGGAATAGTTGTTTGAATGAACAAAGAGCTTAACCAAAAACCTATTCTACTTATTATTGAAGATGATCGCGGATTGCAAAGTCAATTACGCTGGCACTTTGATCAATACGAAACTATTTTTGCAGAAAATCGTCAAGATGCCATTGCTGCCGTGCGTTTGCATGAAGCCTCTGTAATTATCCAGGATTTGGGTTTGCCGCCCGATGAAAATGGTGTCGATGAAGGGTTCAAATGCATTCAAGACATTTTACGAATTTCCCCCGCCAGTAAAATCATTGTTATGACCGGTAAAACGGATCATGAAAACGCGATAAGGGCTGTTGGCTTGGGTGCTTACGATTTTTATCAAAAGCCTGTTGATTCCCACACGCTTGATTTGATTGTGCAGCGTGCCTTTACCATTTTTGCATTGGAAACTGAAAATCGGCGTCTCAAAATAACCGCTCAAAAACCGCTCGACGGGCTCATCACTAATGACCCCCAAATGCTCAAAATTTGCCGACAACTGGAAAAAATTTCTCCTACCACTGTTACTTGTACTCTTCTAGGTGAGAGTGGCACAGGAAAAGAAGTGATGGCGCGCGGAATCCATCAGCTAAGCCCGCGTAAAAATAAACGCTTCATTGCCATCAACTGTGCTGCTGTGCCAGAAAATTTAATCGAAAGTGAATTGTTCGGTTATGAAAAAGGTGCATTTACCGGCGCTAATAAACTTACACTCGGCAAGGTTGAAACAGCGCACGGAGGTACACTGTTTCTCGATGAAATCGGCGATATGCCGCTTAGTCTTCAGGCAAAGCTACTGCGCTTTTTACAAGAGCGTGTTATTGAGCGCGTCGGTGGGCGCAACGAAATTCCTGTTGATGTGCGTGTGATTTGTGCAACCAACAAAAATCTGCAAAAAATGGTTAGCGAGGGCAGTTTTCGCGAAGACCTTTTTTATCGCATCTGTGAAATGACCGTAGATATTCCTCCACTGCGTTTTCGTCAAGGTGACAAAGTATTGTTGGCGCGTCATTTTAAAAACAAATTTGCTACAGAGCACGCCCAACATATTACTGGTTTTACGCCTGATGCTATTGAATCGATTGAAGGGTATAGCTGGCCGGGCAATATCCGTGAAATGGAAAATAAAATAAAACGCGCTGTTATTATGGCGGACAGTAAATATATTACGCGTGAAGATCTCGGCTTGGCTGAAGCAGCAAACTTATCTCTCAACTTACGTCATGTGCGTCAAGAGGCAGAAAAAAACGCGATTTTGCGTGCTCTCAGTATGACGGATAACAATATATCTGCAGCGGCCAAACTGCTGGGCATCACTCGCCCAACTTTTTACGATTTAATTAAAAAGTTCGATATGCTACTGCCCAGCTTGGCTGATACAGAACACAATTGAGTTAATTCGTCAGGCTCACCCCTTTGGGTGATTCATGTTTAAGAAAAGAGTAAAGTTTGGCTAGCATCCCCATATTTCAAATTTGAATATGCATATTAGGCAATGAGTAACCAATTTATCATCATTTTTGACGACTCATTCTCGAAATAAAGAAAATGAATGGCAATTAACATGCTCCATCAAGGATAACTGCTATATAAGTATTACAGGAAGGGTCATTGAAGCGGGCCTGGTTCCGATAGATGCTGTCGCCACCCCATAGAAATTAGGTGTAAAAATGTATTTTTGTTTTTTTGCTCGCGCTAAGGCTATCAGTGCTTTGATTCTGATATCGGTCGTTCTCTCGGCTTGTGGGGGTGGGGTTGCATCAGATGCAGTCCCTCCTACGAAAGATCCAGTCGCAGAAACGCCACAAAAATCGAGTTCGTCTGCGATAAGTTCGGTCATAGCTATAAAGCCGTCAAGTGCTGCAGTTGCACTTAGTAGTAAAGCTAGCATTGCTGCGAGTGTTGCACCCAGCAGTACTGTTAGTAGCTCTGTAGCAGGGGTCGCACTTAGCAGCAAAGCTAGTGGCTCTGCAACAAACATTGCACTTAGTAGTAAAGCCAATAGTTCTGTTGCAAGCGTTACACTTAGCAGTAAGGCTGCTAGTAGTTCCTTAGTCAGTAGTAAGGCGGCTAGTAGTATTGCAGGAGTATTAGGGGCAACTATTGAATGGGCTCACCCAACGGCTCGAGAAAATGGAGATTATTTGGAGCTAACAGAAATAGGTGGCTATCAAATTCGCTACAAGGCGCCAACTGCCGCAGTTTTCAGCTACATAACCATCGTGGGAAATGGCACAACCAGCTATGTATTTACGCAATCAATCGTTGGTTTGCAATTGCAAATTGCGGTTTACGATAGTTCCGGAATATATAGTGATTTTGTGAGCATTAATTAACGTATTTGTTAGTGTTTAGGTGGCGTTTACCTAAACCGGGATTTTCTTCCTTTGCTACATAACATCTCGGCCTGAATTGCCTTTAATGGTAAGTTGCCTTTCATGATCAGGTATAGCAGTATTCATGATTTTTAGGTGCTGTGATGCTATGGATGTATCTCAAAAGTTGCATGAAAAGCAAGCTAGCCTAACTATTCTTGGCTTGGTGGCATTTGTAGCCTGCCTTTTTTCTCCCTCTATTAGTCCCCTTTTGTCCAGATGGCTTAAGTTGAATCAAGACTTAAGCCATGGCTTACCTACGCTTGCGATTTTTATTTTTTTTATTTGGCACATATCTCCAGTGAAGCAGGAGAGAGATTCGCGCCGAATCTATTGGCTGTTATGCGTAACTCTCTCGCTGCTTTCATTTACTTGGTATCTTTTTCAAAGCATCAATATTGAGCTTCCTGGCGCATTGCTGTTAATTCTGGTACTGGTGGTTTACATAGCCGCATGCTTTTCAAGTGGTACCGCGTTTGATCTGTTGCCGTTCATGGGTTTATTTTTATTTGTTGTGCCTATTTTGGCTGAGCTCAATGATCTGTTGGTCAAGCTCAGCAGTTTTGTTGTAGGTGTGTGGGTTAATGCCATTGAATTAACCGCAGTGATTGAAGGCAATAATATTTTAATTCCCAGTGGCCGTATATTGATTGCAGATGGCTGCTCAGGCTTGCGTTACTTAAGCATTACGGTGTTGTTGGCGTACATTATCTGCTTATTAAATGGCTACAATCTGCGTCAAAGTATGCTCACGCTTTTGTGTGCAACTTGCTTAGGGTTATTGACCAACTGGATAAGAATATTTCTGCTGGTGTTGATAGGCTATCACTCGGATATGCAAAGCAGATTGATGCATGATCACGAGATTTTCGGTTGGATTTTATTTATTTTAATCATAATGCCGGCCATTTATTGGGCGCCCATCATCCGTAGAAATATTGATTTCATGGTTAAAGTTTCTGCGTGTAAACCCTTAATTCCCACTTTGTTTTTGGCGCTAGGTCCGGTACTCTTTTTTAGTGCATTGCACTCTGAATTGTCCAATAACAAACTCAATTTGAATGGCTTAGCTGTGACTGAATCAGCTATGACTGAAGTAACTGACAAGTCAGCAGTATGGATTCCCATTGATTTTTCTTTCTCGACAGAAAAAGTGACTCGTTTTTTTTCTGTCGATGGAATAATTGCACGGCTTGATCTGGCAAAATTTACTCCCTCATCCTCTTCAGAAAAACTGGTTCCCTATATCCAAAGTGTACTGCCTAAAGATGATTGGATGGCGACTGATCAGAAAGCTAATATTAGCTTCGATCACTTTGAATCAACCATACTCAAAAATATTAATTCATCACAAAAAATACTGTTATTACATCAATTTAATGTTGGGAATAGTGCTGCCGGTTCATATAGATTGGCGAAACTATTGCAATTAAAGGCCAAATTTTCCGGCCAAAATTTTTTCGGTTTGCTAACCATTCAGGCCAACTGCAAAACGGATTGTATTAATGAAATGGGCGCGCTCAAAAAAATAACAGAAAACTGGCAGCTCAATAAATTTAATAACACTCAAAAAATAAGTCATGAGTAAATTATTTGATGGAATAGTTGGATGCTAATATTCAACTATTCGTCAGAATATTTTTTATGCGTTGTATATGCTTCCTCGAAACATATTCGTGCGTAGGTAAGGTTAAGAAGCGATGTGCAAAACATTGCGCATTCTTAATATTTACATGTACCTCTATTAGACCTTCAACACCTGAAATCTCTACAATCGCGCGCTGATACATCGGCGAGCAACCAAGCCCTGCCGCACTTAACTTACGTAACATGTTGTCGCGGATATTATTATCAGCACATAAGAGCGGATAACGCAGCAATTGCTTTCTGCGTGCGGTTAGTAGGGATGTTAAGTGCTGTAGGCTGGTAGTGGTGCATAGCTCATCGTAAGCCCGCTCCGCAATGCTGCTTCTTAATTCATGCAAGCTCAGGTTGGCCATAAACAATGCTTTACGAAAGCTATCCATAGCAATAATTGTTGTCATTGGATGATATTGAGTTTCCCCCAATTTTAAAAAGGGTGCGCGATTCAAATAACAATATAAGTGCGGATGCAACAACACATTAAACGCTAGCAGTTTTACGCGTTGCTTTACGCCATCTAAAAAGCTATTGGCGGCCTGCTGAACCAACTCAGAAACAATAATTTCTTCTTTGGAAAATAATACACCGCCACCGAGTAAGCTTAATGGTTTGCCTCTACCGAACGAAAACAAAACATAATCTGATGCAAACTCGTGTTCTTGAAAGTTTGCAGGAAACCACTGTGCATTATCTTCAATAAGCTTAATGTTGGTGTTTCCTAGCATTGCGCGAATATCTGCAAGCCGTTCTTTTATACCTAAAAAATTTACGGCAATAATGGCAATGACGTCGGAATTTATTGCATTTTTTAATGCATCCAGGTCATAACTTGCATCGGTAAGATTAATATCAACAGCAAGTGGCTTCACTCCTGCAAAAACAGCAGCAGCCACTAAGTCGGGACAGCAATAACCCGGGATAATGACTTTCGGATTTTTTACGTGCGGGGTTTTAGCCTTCGCATCCGCAAGTGCTAACGCCAGTGCCGAAGTTCCGGAGTCCACCCAAGTAGCGCTATAACCTGTGAGTTGATAGGCAAAGGTATTGGGCTTTTTTGTGATGGTAATATTATTGCCCGCAGGCGCTAAATCACCGCGAATTAACGCGCAGAAGGTTTCCATGTTGTCATTCTCTGGCCAGCAAGAAACTTAACTGCAGCATCCAGCAAAGCAACATTAACTTGCACGAAAAAATAAATTAATTTTACCGGGCCTATGTTGCGCAAGTTCGGTAAAAAATGCGCGACCAAAGCTATGCCATAAAATAAAAATTGCCCGATAAATACCAGTGTATACATAAAACTTTGATTCGCGATTAGCGCAGAAATAATAAAGAATACCATGAAGAACCAGGGCGCTAGCCAACGCATTAACTTGTGCGAAATAACTTGTAATGCAAACAAGCCGTGCTGCTGAATATTCATGACTTCTTTGTGGCGAGATAAGCCGGTCATGCCCCTGATAACAGTGCGAATTTTGCGTTGATATTCTTTGGATGGATCTTGCAAGTCTTGATAAAAGCCCAGAACATCCGGTGCGCTCACCGCCCTTAATCCCGCCTTCATAGCATTTAAGGCAGTATTAAAATCACTGGGGCAATGAATGTCCCATTCCTGGCAAATACTTTTTCGTGCTGCAAAAAAAGAACCGCTTAAACCTACAAGACCTGCGAGTTGTGATTCTTGTTTGCGCAGCCACATTTCGTATTTTACATAAGCTCCTTCGCCTGCTATTGAGCCATCCTTACTCATAAATCGATCTTCGCTGGAAACTGCACCAATAGAAGTATCCGAGAAATAACGTTCCAATTTCACCAATGCATCTGCGGGAATCTGTGTCGCGACATCAGAAAAAACTAAGACATCGCCTTTAGCTTGTTTGATGGCTGTTAGCTGCGCGTTTTCTTTGCCCAAGCGTTCGGCAGCGCGTACCAAGCGAACACCGCGATCTGCATATTCAGCCACAATCGCATCGGTAGCATCTTCCGAGCAATCTGAAGCAACAATTAACTCCAGGCGCATCGCATCAAAATGAATCGCTAGTGTATTTTCGATTTTCTCGCGAATGCGTCGCTCTTCATTATATGCGGTCACAATTAAGGTCATAAATACCGGGGCGCTAGACTTGGCCGCCTGAACCTCTTGAGTGCCACGAGTCATGGCGACTATTTTTAATACGAACGGGTACAAGAAATAACTGTATACAGCGGCAATTCCTGAAATCCAAAATAAAAGCGTTAACATTTTTATTCCTCAGTGTCTTTTCCTAAAGCCCCTTTTCCTAAAGATCAGGAACCGTTAATATCCCAATCCCTGAATGTGCAGTTAAGCAACATCAGCTAAGGACGCGTCACAAATGCCAATTCTAAACCGCCCATTGCGCGTAATGCACATTATTTCTGGTGATCTTTGGGCTGGTGCCGAGGTGCAAGCATTTACCCTGCTGCTGCAATTGCATGCAAAAGTAGACTTGCAGGTTATCATCATGAATCAGGGTGAGTTATTGCAACGGCTACAAAGCCTCAATATTCCAGTTACTGTGGTATTGGAATCTCAGCAAAGTAGCCTAAGTATCATTCGCGAGATTACTCGTCTGATTTGTAAGTTTAAACCGGATGTTCTTCATACTCATCGGCAAAAAGAAAACATTTTTGGTAATATCGCCAACTGCATAGCAACGCTCTTCACGGGTAATTATACAAGATCTGTACGTACCAGCCACGGCGCCCCCGAATTTTTACCTGTCGGTAAGCGGCGCATTCAGGTCTGGCTAGATAATTGGACTGGCCGTTATCTTCAGCATGCCATCATCGCTGTATCCCAGGATTTAGCGATGAAGCTTGCAAAAATTTTCCCTGCCAAAAATATTCACGTCATTCGTAATGGTGTAGATCAGGCTTCCCTTTTGGCTCAAGCGCATGAAGCTGATTTTCGTACCAATGCACCGAACCATAAACATATAGGCGTAGTCGGTCGGCTCGAGTCGGTAAAACGAATTGATATTTTTTTGGATATGGCCGCAATATTGATGGGCCAGCTAGCATCATCGCAAGCGCTAAAATTTCATATCATTGGCGACGGAAAATTAAGAGCTGCAATGGAAAAGAAAACACAACAGCTTGGTTTAAATGAGCATATCCATTTTCATGGGCACAGGCAGGATATGGCATCATGCATCAAATCGCTCGACATGCTGGTGATGTGTTCAGATCATGAGGGGACGCCAATGACGGCACTCGAAGCCATGGCGTTAGGGACACCACTGATTGGCCATAGTACCGGTGGGCTAATCGATATTTTACAGGATTACCCGGAGTTGCTTGTTACTAACCATTCGCCAGAAGGTTACGCTGTTAAAGTAAAGTCTTTGCTTCTGTCGGATAAAATAAAAGTTTGCTTGAATCTATCTTATACTGCCGAACAAAATATGGCGGATACTTTCAATTTGTATAACAGTATCCGAAATTAAGCAACATTTTAATAGGCAGTATTAAGCAACAACCCTACACACTTGTAATGTACATTAAACCGAGCTAGTAACATGAATCAGCAGCCCATTATCAGCGTAGTAATATGCACCTATAACAATGCAGATTCATTGAAGATTACGCTGCAACAATTATCCGCTCAAACAACACCGCACAATGGTAATGTTGAAATTATTCTCGTAGATAACAATTCTTCGGATTATACAAAAAAAATCTGCCTCGATTTTGCACAACAAACAACAATAACCAACTCCTATTTTTTTGAGCAGCGCCAAGGGTTGTCGCACGCACGCAATACCGGTGTTGCTCAGGCCAGAGGAGAATATATTTTATTTACCGATGACGATGCGGATATACCGCCTTATTGGTTGGATGTTTATTTACAACAAATTGACAAAAACAAACCTGATTGTCTTTACAGTCGAATTAATATTATTTGGGACAAAGACAAGCCTTGGTGGTTTTTGCCGGAATATACCCCGTGTTTTGTTGGCGTCGACTATGGCAAAGAGCCCCTCACAATTACTGATATTCATAAGGAGTTTTACGGTAAAAATTTCTGCATGAAAAAATCATTAATTCTTGAGTTGGGCGGCTTTGATCCCGCGCTTGGCAGAAATGGATCAAAATTAATTGCCGGTGAAGAAACTCTGCTTTACAGAAGAATGATCGAGCAAAAAAAACATCTGATCTATTTTCCAGGCGCACCTGTTGGTCACCGGTTAAAAGATCGCGAATATTTGGCTGAAAATATTAAAAAACAGTTTATTGATGGAGCTTATTCTGCACATCATATTGCCAAAATTATGGCAAGAAAGAGATTTTTGGGGCGCCCGGCACGAGCACTTATTGATAGCCTTATTGCTTTGACCAAATCATCTGCGCTTTGTGCCCGGTATTGGATAATAGGTAAGAAGCCTGAATGCTATTACCATTATCTAAACACATTAAAAAATATTACCTTTATTAAATTATGGATGTTGTCGAAGTGAATAAAAAATCCATACTAATAATGATTCATTGCGCTGAAAATACTGGTTATGCTATCGCATCATTAGAATATGTATTCCTGGCTGCCGCCAAACAAGCGGGTTTTTCTGATGAGCAAATTTTTTGGTCATATCAAACAACAATAACTAAAAATGATCCGAACATCATTGAATGTGATTATCGCGATAAAAAATCACATGACACTTTAGCAAAGCTTATTGAGAACAATAATATCGTGATCGCATTGGCATTTGACCTTGGATTTCCGTGCCCTGTAATAGCGACACTAAAACGTGCCGGCATAAAAAGGATTATTTCTTATTGGGGGGCAAGTATGAGTAGCATTAATTCGGGACTTAAGCTAAAAATTAAAAAAATCGAATGTCTGCTGACTACTAATAAGCCTGATATATTTATTTTTGAGTCAGAGTCCATGCGTAACACTGCCACTCACGGCAGGGGAGTTAAAGAGAGCGCAACAGATATTATTTACCTGGGTGTTGACACCCATAAATTCTTTCCCAATTATGATCAGGAAAGTTATACCCGTAACGCATTCAATATTCCCGTTAATCGCAAAATTGTTTTTTACTCCGGTCACATGGAGGAGCGCAAGGGTGTGCGGGTGATAATGCAAGCTGCCATCCACTTGGTGGATGGGTTAAATTTTTCAGACGTTCACTTTGTTATTTGCGGCAACAAAAACAATGAGGCAGATTCTTACGAAAAACTACTGGAAAATAAACAGGCTCGCGATCATGTAACCTTCGCGGGATACCGATCAGATATTCCTGAATTAATGCGTGGTTCGCATGTAGGCGTTATTGCCTCAACGGGATGGGATTCCTTTACCATGTCCAGTATAGAAATGATGGCATCCGGGCTCCCCTTAATCGTTTCTAATTTACAAGGCCTGTCAGAAACCCTTGAGCATGGTAAAAATGGGTTTCTCATCCCTCCGGGAGATCACCAGGACCTCGCGCAAAAAATAAGTACGCTTGTGTCTCAGTCAGAACAGGCTAACGCGTTTTCCCTGGCGTCCAGAAGCAGGGCCGAAAAACTGTTTTCTATCGATAATCAAATTGATAAATTTTCAGTATTAATTAGCAATAATATGTGAGCGATTAGCATAAAGACCAGCTAGCCCATACAGATGATAAACCACAGGATTTTTAGATGTATATTATTCAAATCATTCGTAATATTTTTAAACTACTACCGAAAGAACAGAAATCGAAAATGCTGTTATTGCAGGTATTTTTCATTTTTTCTGCAGTGGTTCAGGTTGCAGGTGCAGCCAGTATTGCGCCATTTATCGGTATAATTTCAAATCCCGCAACTATCCACAACAATCAACAATTAAAATTTTTGTATGATTTTCTATCGTTAAATACGGATCAGGAATTTATTGTTGCATTTGCAATATTATCGATAAGTATGATTTTTTTATCGAATACTATTTCTGCCGTCACTTTATGGTTGTTGTTAAAGTTTTCAATCGCTGTTGGCAGTAATTTACAATACCGGCTTTATAATAATATTTTGAATAGAAATTATTTATTTCACAAAAGCACTAATTATACGCAGTTAATCGCTACTATTGCGCAAGAGGCTCCCCGCTTTGTCTATATGGTGTTGCAGCCCTATTTGCTGCTTTGCAGCAACATATTTATTGCGGTCGTAATTCTGGGAGGGCTGGTTTTTCTGAATCCATTAATAGCCATGGCATCCGCATTCATTATTGGCGGTGCTTACGTGACTATTTATTGGGTTATAAAGAAATCATTGCACACCCATGGAAAAATTATTACAGAAAGAAATGAGTCCATTCACTCAATTCTTTCTGAATCATTTGTCGGCATTAAAGATATAAAACTCAATACGCTCGAAAGCAAATATAGCAATCTTTACAAAAAGACAAATTTCTCTGGCCTTAATTCTTCGGCCTATATTGTGTTAGCAGGAGATCTTCCCAAATTTGCTATTGAAACAATATCCTTTGGCGCCATCCTTATTTTCGCTATTATTCTATTGTTAACAAAAGGCAATGATGGCAGCGTTGTGGCCATTCTCAGTATCTATGCTATCGCTGGATATAAACTACTTCCAACCATGCAACAGATTTATAAATCTGCCGCTAGTATAAGTGCAAATGGCGGTGTTGCAACGGAGCTCAAAGCCCAATTAGACGAGCATACAGAGCCTTCGCTTCCTTATTCCTATCAGCCACTTTCTTCTGTCGGCCAAATCAGGCTCAGCAACATCATGTACAAATACCCTAGCGCAAAAATTCCCGTATTGAATGCGATCAGTGTGGAATTTAATAAGGGTCAATTGAATACAATTGCAGGACCTTCCGGCTCTGGAAAGTCTACCTTGGCGGATATTATGCTTGGCCTCTTGCAGCCAATTTCTGGTCACATTGCTGTAGATGGTAAGTTGTTATCCGGCGAGGCGCTAAGCAATTACCAACATAGCATTGGTTATGTGCCGCAACATATATTTATTTTAGATGACACTGTTATCGCCAATGTGGCATTTGGTATGGAAGTTCATGAAATCGATATTGAGAAAGCTAAAAGTGCGTTGCAACAAGCCAATGCAATGGAGTTTGTTGAAAAACTTCCGCTCGGTATTAATTCAATTTTAGGGCAAGACGGAAAATTACTGAGTGGGGGTCAGCGGCAGCGTATAGGAATTGCCCGCGCACTCTATAGAGATAATAAAATTCTTATTTTGGATGAGCCTACCAGCGCGTTGGATATTGAGTCTGAATTTGAACTTATGACTTTATTAGGAAAATTAAAAAAAGAAGTATTAATTGTTGTTATTTCACATCGTCCGGCAGCCATTAAACTTTCGGATAAAATTTGCATAATAGAACAAGGAAGTTTAATTGCTGAAGGATCCTATGCGGAATTAATTCAATCCAATAAGCATTTCCAAGAGCTCATGGAAAAAGGGCTTATGGGTTAATGTGGGGAATTTGTATCGACACTTATCATTACTTGATTTTATCCCGGTCGTTTGGTTATGTCTGTAAATACTAACGTCAATATTAATGAGTCAGCTTCAGCTGTCGATAGATTATATTTTCTTGATAATCTTAGGTTCGTTGGCATAGCTTTTGTTGTTACTATTCATTTATGTTCATATTTACACAATGATTTTCAATACGTTAAATATTTATCTTTTTACGCGGTTCCTATTTTTTTTATTTGTGATGGATATTTATTTTCCAAAAGCAAAGCCAGCAACAAGCCATTTTCCTACTCAACCTATTTTTCTAAAAATATTTTCAGACTTTTTATTCCCTGGTTGTTTTTTTCAATTGTTTACTTGGCGGCCAGATTTCTAGCGGAACGTTTTCATCTTGTTAGTGGGCAGGTTGTTTTAGGAAAACCAGTTTTTCAAATTCTAATAGATGCTTACGCTTCAGTTCATTCGGGGCAAATGTACTTCCTTTTATCCCTGTTCATGATAAGAGCTATATCCCCGCTTGTGTTGGGTAAGTGTTCGCTATTGAGCGCTAGCATTGCATTTATAGGTGCATTACTGATTTATAATTTCTTCTCGCTGGAACTGCATCATATTTTGTACGTGGAGGGTGGCAATGAGCCACTTATCCATGCGATCTGGGGTACGCAATTTTATTTTCTTGGCGCTTTAGCCTTTACGATTTCACGAATTATTTCGCCCGCGTTGCTTTCGGGAATATTTTTTATTGCTACGCTAGCTGTATTGAAAATATTTTACATTCCTGCTTTATTTTTAATGACATCTTTAGTGTTAATATTTTTTATATTCTATTGCCTGTTTAATATTGAGATTGCTGTTGTTTCCTATTTGGGGAAAAGAACAATGGGTATTTATTTAATTCACATGCCAATAGTTGTCAATATAATTGTTGTGCTGTTTTCCAGATTAAACATACCTTCGCTGTTATTGGTATTATGCGGTGTTATTGCTTGCATCATTATCAGCAATCAAATATCGTGGTTCTTGCTAAAATATCGTGCCGGGAAAATAATTTTAGGCGAGGGCTACTAGCGGCTAATTTTTTGTCTTATGTATACTTTTTATGGGGCTGTTGGTTTACAAGCTTCTAATTGGCAGCTGCCCATAACTTATACTTTGTTTCTAATTAGAATAGACGCGAATCTCCCGCCAAAATAAAGAAACTGCAGAAAGTATATTTGTGGAAGCATCATTAGCGATTTCACCTGAAACTTTAAATGTGCTGTAACTATTATCAATAGGATTGAACACGTTAATGGCAAATAAAACAAGCAGCTGCCCAACAAAAAAATGATGAGTGAAACAACTAAAAGAAAATTTATCAAATATGAACACAATGCTACTTTTGATTTAAAAAATGTAGACAATGATTTTAAGTCGCCAACTCCATGCCACTGTTCCCTTTTAAAAAAAGCTTTGATCGTTTTAGGGTATCCGTCATGATAAATTTTAAATTCTTTATTTATAATTAATTGAGCTCCGTTTTTCAGGGCTCTTGAACAAATATCTACATCCTCTCCCGTTATTAAACCCTCATCAAATCCGTTAATCTTAATAAGAAGATCTTTCGATGTAATTAAATTACCAGAATTGATATATTTTTCAGTTTTATGGCGATAGTTTTCGTTGTTAAACCAAATCTTTTCAATCCATGAGGGAGATTGTGAAGGGTAACATTTACACCCTGTAATCTGCTGCGGGCTTTCTGTAATAGACAACTCTAAGGCTTTAATTGTTTTGGTCCACTCTGGCGTGATGATCATATCTGCATCCATAAATGCTACTAATGCATTGGTGGCTTGGTTCCAGCCAATATTTCTGGCGCGAGAGATGGTGACTTTTTTATCCAATGTGATTAGTTTTATTTGCGAATAGTTGCGCAATATTGTTGAAGTTGCATCGGTAGAAGCATTGTCTACAACAATAATTTCAAGCTCGATTACCCTCTCAAGAAGGCTAATGCAGGTATCAATGGTATTTTTAATATATTTTTCTTCATTGAACGCAGGTATAACGATTGAGAGCGGCATATTTATCTCGTCATTTAAATCTATGTTTGAGTTTACTATTATTGAGTTTACTATTAGTTTGTTGTTGCAGGTAATGGCGGACGTCATGCAGAATTAATCCGATGGCCAGCCGGCACGGCTCCCATCATACCGACTTTATATGATATGCAACATGCTCTAAAAAGCAATTGCCCCTAATAACTTCATCGCTATGCAATAGAATTATTAGGGGCAGGCGTAAGTTATTTAAATGCAGTTCCAGTTTATCTTTTTCTGCAACATGCTATATGATTTATGAAAATGCTTGTGCTGTTTGTATCTCTATTATTTCAATATCATTGTCGGTTGAATTGGTGGGGTAGGCCTTCTATCGAAAAATCCACCTGTAGTGACTTTAATATCGTCATACCAAACTTCAAAGGGAGATGATCCACCTTGAGACCAATCAAAGAATGAAATTTTTTGAATTGGCTTATTTGAATAATGACGATTTAATAAGTTTTTTGCATCGACATAAATCTTATCGTCAATTTCTACGTAATATGCACCATCAGCAACTTCAGTCGCCTGAGTCGTGCCAGAGTTAAACTTTACACGAATCTTAAAATGATGCCAGAGTTGGCCCCAACTCGCGGATGACCATAATTTTTTTTGCGGTAAACTGACAATGGCTGCCCCTAAAGATCTTCCCACCCAGCTAGGGTTTTCTCCCGTAAAGTTAATGACATTTTGTGTGTCATTTGTAACTGATGCACCATCCCCATAGCTAACACAGTACATGGCGCCATAATCAACGCCGGTGTAATCCAGGCCAAAAGTGGTATTGGCGTAGTTAGTCGCTGTGCTTTGCCCGAAAATTTTAAGAAACTTTACGCCGTATTTTACATTTGGCATTTTTGCCCAAAACTCGATATAAACATCGCTCAAATTAAGCGAGGCGAAATCAAAACCGCCCCAGACATAAACGCCGCCTGCTCCAGGCTTGGGGTATGTACCTCTTAAGCTGCCCTGGCTAGCATTTAAATTTAAATTTGTATCGGTAGAGATGCTTATTTGGCCACCGCCCTGAGAGCCGAATCCCCAGCCATTTGTTGCGGGGATTACGCTCGATTCAAAGTCTTGCTGACCAATCACTACCACTTCAGCATTTAGACTAGAAGCTGCCAATAAGAGAAATCCACCAAGCAATAAGGAATATAAGCGATAGCTTAAGTTGAACAATTTCATGTTTCACCTCGTATTACCTAAATGTAAGATTACATTTAGTCCATTCAATATAGACAAACTATAGGCTGCACGTCCAATCAAATTTTCTAACTGTGAATAGAGTCACTAACTTTTTTCAATTAAGCTTAGTTAGCATTTTTAATCTTATACAAATATATTAATCACAATATTATTGCTATAAGGGTTTGCAACAAGCTGCAGCTTGTTCATATAAATTAACCTTTTGATAGTCAATAACTATATGGATTTTGGTATTACTCCTTGTTCACAAGAAGCTCATTTTTGTTTTTCGAAATATTTAGGAGTGCAGTGATAAAAGCTAGGTGAATCCACAGAAAGGGGTAGTAGCCAACAGTTACAAACTGGCCCGCGATAAAAAATCCGAAAACTCCGCAACCTAATCCTGCGGCCATAGCTTTAACATAGATATCGTTTTTATTGTTTGCAATTATTCCTAATGGAGTAATTAGGCAATGTAAATTTATCATGGCAAAAACAAACAATGCGATAAAGCCAGCATCTGTTCCAACTTGAATAAATATATTGTGCGGTAGCTCGGCATGATCATATAACATGTCACCGGAAAAATTATCTTCATAGTAGGGAATAAAATTAAAAAGCCCGACTCCGGTCCATGGGTACTCCTTCATCATTTCCCACCCGTGTCCCCAATATAAAATTCTTTGCTGTGATGTTTTGTCGTCGCCGGTTTTTGAGAAGCGTTCCTTTTGTTCCGCTGGTAATAGATAGAACAAGCTCATACTTAAAATGACAACACCTATTAATAATTTTGGTCTAACGAGGCTTTTTCTAAATATTATTAATAGTTCCAAAACGAGAGCAATTTGCGCGCCGCGACTGCTTGCGCCTAAAATAGTTAATATTGGGCACACCCAAAACATTATCAATACCCACTTTTCCCACATTTTAATTTTATCTTTTAATAGTTGATAAAAATAAAATGCCAAGGGAAAAAGCATTAACATTAAAATAGCTAATTCGCCAGAGTTTTGAAAGTAACCTTTGGGGCCCATCAATCCCCAGCTGGTAAATGAAAAACCTCTGAATGCCCAACTTTTCGATGTGCCAATAGCAATTTTTGCTGCTGCGAAAAGATATATCATTAAAAATATATACAATCGTTCTTTAGTGTTAACTATATTTATTATTAAAAAATAAATGATGACTAACGCTAAAATATCAATAAAGTGTTTTCGGGAGATTTCCGGATACAGGGCCGTTTTTATTGAAATACATATTGTTATTAGAAAGATAATCATCCATTTATTAGCAGGGCTGGATGTCCATTTTACGGTGGAATCCATTATCGCTCCTGCAAGTGAGCCCATCAGAAATAATTGCGCCCAGGGGAGAAAATCAAGTGCAGGAAATAATGATTGCGGCCGCACAAATTCGAAAATCAAATAACAGCAAATCATCCAAAAAGAAAAGTGCTGGCCTTTCAAATGGCTCCACATGGGGCCAAATTTAAAAGCGTAAAAGTCCTCAATAGTGTAGGCCTTTGTTATCATCGAGGAGTGGTGACCTTGGTTGCCAATATTTTTGCCGCTTGCTGAACTAAAGATTCGCAGTGATTAAAAAATGAAATGTTTGCGCCAAATGGATCGTGTAAATAGGCGGCGGGTTTTGGTAGCCATAAGCCTGCCAAAGTAATTTGTGCTTCATTATCGCCATAGAGAGCTTTTAATGCAGTTGCATGCTTTGGTTCCATGCCAATCAATAGGTCGCCTGGCTGCGGTGTATATTCTTTGATGTGACGCGTTATATGATTACTCAGAATCAATTTATTTTGCAGGCAAAATGCTATTGCTCGAGGGTCGGCACTATCGCCGCCTCTGGTGTCTAAGCCATAGGATTCAGCTGCAGCACCCTGGTTTTTGGCGACGGCTTCACCTAGCGGGCTGCGACAAATATTTCCGTGACATATAAATATTAATCGATTTACTTTTTTAAAATCAATTTGGTTATATTGTTTATAGAAGCCCATATGGCGAGCAACCTCAGTAAGAAACAACTGAAGTAATCCTTTCTTTGAGCCAAATTGATTTTCAATATATTGTTTTAGAACCATTCTGTTATCGCACCTGGATATTGAAAGTAATAATTACTTTTGGGCGTAAAATTTTACTGTAATAAATGTTTTGTGTATTCATTTCGGTATGTGTTTAACATGGCGGAAAATGAAAATACATTTCTTGCATGTTCTTTGCCGGATTTTGCAATTTGTGCTACCGCAGTTGTATGTTCAGTTATGTACAGTAGTCGGTTTGCGAGTTCTTGTGGGTTATTAACTGTCACAAGAAAACCTGTTATTCCGTCCTCCAGTATTTCTTGTGGGCCACCGCAACGGGTGACCACTACGGGTAAGCCAGTAGCCATTGCCTCGATAGTGGCAATGGAAAATCCTTCTGATGAGGATGAAAGTGCAAAGAAATCTAACTGGCCGAGAAAACCGGCAGTATCTTCATGAAACCCAATAAAGTGTATTCGATCAGCAATTCCATATTGAGTAATGAGATCTTCAAGTGGTTTCATTAACTCTATTTTTTTGTGGCCAGCGATTACAAAATGTATGTTTTGTTTTTTTTCATTGATCAAATTTGCTGCTGCTGTTATGAGTACATCGTAACTTTTTGCTGGGCGGACATTACCCAAACTGCCGACAAGAATAGCGTCATCGGTAATTTTTAATGACCTGCGCAGCTCTTTGGTTTCCCGCTTTCCGTAACGCAACTCATCTATCCCATTGTAAATAATCTGAATATTATCTTTGTGAAATAATCCGCGTTCGACAATGAAATTAGCTAAATCCTGACTAACGGCTATTAATTTGCTGACACCGAATTTCATGATGCGATTTTTAATAGCGACAAAGCGCTCATTAGGGTTTACATCTACACGGCCATGGAGGGTTGCGATTACGGGTACGCGTGAAAATATACTCAGAATTGAGTAGGTTAAGGTTGATCCAAGCAGGTGCGCATGTACTAGGCAAGTATTGTTTTTACGGATAAGTTTCCATAGTTCAATGTAGTATTTAATCGATAGAAACCCACGTGGTTTTACAATGTAATATCTTACGCCTCGACGCTTTAATTGATCTTCAACCCAACCTGAGCCTTTTATGATGGCGTAATTGTTGTACCCCTCCAGTGTTAATTTTTCCACTAGATCTAAAAAGACTGTTTCTGCACCGCCTGGGCCAGTGGTATCTATGGCGTGGAGAATGCATTTTGGGTTTTCAGTCATTCATTTTTTCCTGTCAGGTACGGTCCGCGTAATTTTTATGCTGTGGATTGCTAAATTACTGAGGCATTATGTTTTGCGGTGACGCGCTGCGGCAAACGCGTCACTATAAGTCGCCCTTTATTGCGCTTCCTCATATCTATACTGCTATGCTTCCATACTTACTATATTAAGGGCAAACCATTGCGGCCGTTAGCATATCAAGAATCAATCATGACTTGACGGGAAATTTAAATTTCCCGTCAAAATAGACAGCGAAATAGAGGTAGTTAGACAATATTTCTGCTCAATCCGTTATCATGTGCTAACAAATACAATCTTTTAATAAGCGTCATGTTGTTGCGGCATTACTGCAAGAGCACGAACTATTTTGGCAGAAAAATGACACAACTTATTTTAGTGCTGGATGCTGCGCAACGGAGTGCGCTTGCTGTTACCAGATCTCTGGGTAAATTACCGCAGCTAAGTATTTTTACAGCTGAGGCGGCGCCGCAAGCTTTAGCTGGATGTTCAGTTTTTTCGCAGCAATTTTTTATGAGCCCGAGTGCCATTGCGGCGCCTGAGGATTATATAAACTGGTTACATGACCTCAGTAACAAATATGATTTTGCGTTGGTTGTCCCCGTCACTGAAGTCACCAGTCAATTGCTACTGATGAATATGACGCGACTGCCTAAGGTGCGTTTACCCTTTACCTCTTATGAAAATGTGTTGCAGTTAGCCGATAAGGGAAACCTGATGGCATTGGCACAAACTCTTGGAATACCATCGCCTGCCACTCGGCTGCTCGCATCTTCTGCTGAGTTAGCTGCTACACAATTGATTTATCCTTTTGTTATTAAGCCGTGCCTGTCAAAGATATTTACGCCATCAGGATGGATTGCGACAAGCGTTAAGATCATTCATTCTCCTGCGGATTTGGATAAAGCCCTAAAGTCAGAAGTTTATTTACACGCACATCCGTTTATGATTCAGGAGTTTATTCCTGGAAATGGCGCAGGTGTTTTCTGTTTATATCATCATGGTCAGCCCACTGCCTTTTTTGCTCACCGCCGTTTACGTGAAAAGCCGCCCCAAGGCGGAGTTAGTGTTTTATGCGAAAGTGCAGAGGTCGAGCCATCGCTTAAGTTGCATGCTGAAAAATTGTTAGCGGAGGCCAATTGGCATGGTGTGGCCATGGTGGAATTTCGTGTTGCGCCGGATGGAACACCCTACTTAATGGAGGTAAACACACGCTTTTGGGGCTCACTACAACTTGCTATAGACTCGGGGGTAGATTTCCCTGCATTGATGGTGAGTAATGAGCTTGCGCTTGGGTTGCCAATTCCTGCAAATTATAAAATTGGGCAGCGCCTGCGTTGGCTGCTGGGCGATCTGGATAGCCTTTATTTGTATTTAAAATCTAATTATTCTGTCGGCAAAAAACTACGACGTATTGTGGAATTCATAACTCCCAGGTTGTTCAAAACTAAACATGAAGTTAATCGCATCAATGATATTAAGCCTGCACTTTACGAGCTAAAAGCATACCTGCGACAAATTTTAGGAAAAGTATAATTATGAAACCTGCGCTCAAGCAATTACTTAAAACTACCGCAGCCACATTTGCCAATCGATTAGGTGCGCATCGCCAATCGTCATCGACACCTAAGCTCTGGATCTTGATGTACCACCGTATATTGCCCAAACAGGATAGGCGTTTTGCACTTGAAGAGCCTGGCATGGTGGTCACGCCAGATACGTTTGCCATGCATATGAATGAAGTTAAACGTCATTTTGATGTGATTTCGCTGCCTGAATGGGTCCGGCTGAAACAACAAAATTTGCCCTTACCACGCAAAGCCTGCGCTATAACATTTGACGATGGCTGGGCAGACAATTACGAGTATGCCTTTCCCATCATTCAGGCAGAAAAGATTCCCGCAACGATATTTGCGGTAGCAGAAAAAATAGGCACAGATTTCCAATTTTGGCCCAATATTATTATGGCGTTATTGCTTAGTAACCCCTCTGCCCTGAGCGCAATGCAAAAACATCCACTATTTGCTAAATTAGCGCAAATGTCTCCTATTCCATCAAAATTAATCGACAGGGAATATGTCGCGGTGTACATTTCACAATTAAAGCAGTTCTCGGATAGTGAGATTTTTACCGCGCTCTATGATATTGAATGGCGCGCACTGCTTAATGTTGCAATGCCTAATGCTTTGATGAGCTGGGAACAATTAATAATGATGCAACAATCCGGCTTGGTAACCATTGGCTCGCATACTTGCAATCACAAACGCTTAACGGTTGCGGTGAGCGATGAAGAGTTGGTGCATGAAATAGCGTTAAGTAAAACAATTATCGAAACTCGGCTATCATCAGTAGTAGATTTATTTTGTTTCCCAAACGGCGATTACAGCCCCAGAGCACTTGAGCTTGTTGGCAATAATTACCTTGCTGCGGTTACCACAAAAAAAGGTATAGTAACCGCTAACACTTGCTCCAATTATGAGCTGACTCGTATCGGTGTACATGAAGAGGTTAGTAACAGCCGCAGGTTGTTTGGTGCTAGATTGGCAGGCTGGCTATAAAAAGTGAACTTAAATGATGGACTACGGAAATGGATAAATTTTTATTAGGATTACTAGGATTTAACCTATTAAATAACTGCATTAATAAACTCATGGGTCACTATGTAACGATTTACATGATTCATAGGCCTATACCCATCGATGGTTTATACCAAGGTCTTGCGCCAGATTTGCTGGAGCAGTGTCTTATTTACGCGAAAAATAAAAATTATCATTTTGCCTCGCTTGATGAATTGGTAAGCGATGCAATTAATGGAATAGTTCCTAAGAAGCCTACGCTATGCTTCACGATTGATGATGGTTTTAATGATCAGGTTGAAGCTTTAGTTCCTATTCTTTTGAAATATGATGCCAAGCCAACAATATTTGTTTTGACTAATTTTGTGGATGGTAAAGATTGGCCGTGGGATTTTAAACTTGCCTATATGATCAATACTACATCCTGCAAGTCTGATTCTATGTCGTACAAAGGTACTCAGTTTCAGCTAAATTTGACCTCAATGCAAAATAGAACAATAACAAGAAGAGCCTTGGTGAAATACGCAAAATATCTTCCAAGCGAAGTGCTTGATGATTTTATGGTGGCTGTTGCAAATGAATTGATGGTCGTTCCTCCATTGGCTGCCCCTGAAGGTTACACGCCCACTAGCTGGGAAAGACTGCGTCATTATGAAAGCCGTGGGCTAAAAATTGGCTCACATGCCTGTACACATCGTGTGTTTAGTTCTTTGGCGCTGACCACAGTGAAAGAAGAATTAATCCACGCGAAAAATAGGCTCGCTGTCGAGCTAAGTGCGCCTTCAAAAACGTTTTGTTACCCTTCAGGAACCACTAAAGATTTTTCGAGCGCTCATGTGGATTTGGTGCGTGAGCTTGGCTACGTGGCAGCGGTTAGTGCCAGCCCGGGAAATAACACGCTCACATCCATTAAACAGAACCTCTATGCCATCACTCGCCACACATTTCCGAACACTTTGGCACAATTTGCACGTTACTCATCCTGGATTGAGGTTCTCAGAAGCAAACTTTAACGGTATATCGCTGCACTAATGCTCGCTGTGTCAATGAATGTTAAGTACGCATACCTGGTGTTAACTAAATCTTTTACGATAAAATCTAACTCTTATGAAATCAGATGTTGAATTGCTCTTAAAACAATTAAAAACTGAAAAATCTATTAAAGGCGAGATAGCAAGTAAGTTTAAACACACGGATAAAAATACAGCTGAATATCCTTTGCTGTTGACTGCCATGCAAGATGTTTCAGAGCGCATTAACACTATCGAAGCACAGATAAAAGCGCACACACTCATTTCATCTTCGGTACCGGAAAATCCAGAATTTAATACCTCTCCATTTTCAAGCATTGCTACAACTAACAACTGGAATAGCGCTTTCACGTTTAAATTACTTTACGAAAATGAATTCAATCGTTGGGATGATTTTTTAAAAAATCACTCAACAACCTACCATCACGGTGCATGGCTAACAATAATAAAAAAATCATTTGGGCATGAAAGCCTGGTGCTGGCAGCAATTGATGGAAATGGAAATATTTTAGGCGGACTACCACTAACATTTTTTTCCAGTAAAGTATTTGGTAAGTTTGCAGTCTCAATTCCATTCTTAAACTACGGTGGTGTGATTTCGGCTTATTTTGATATTGCGCTAGCGCTTATCGAACAATCAAACGCTATTTGCGCAGATAAAAAATTATCGCATATTGAAATTAGAACGATGCAAGCGGGGCTGGCAGAAAATGTGCTCGACAAAAAGGTATCCATGGTTTTGGAATTACCTAAATCAGATGCGATTCTTGAAAAGCAATTAGGGACAAAATTGCGAGCTCAGTACAAAAAAGCAGAAGAATACAGACCGACGTACAAGATAGGAAAGTTAGATCTATTAAACGATTTCTACAAAGTTTTTTCGCGGAATATGCGCGACTTGGGTACGCCAGTGTATGGTAAAAATTGGTTTGCAAATATTTTGTCTTCGCCAGCCATAAAATCGACAATTCTGATTGTTTACATGGATAAAAAGCCTGTGTCCGCTGGGTTTCTGGTGGGCAACGATGTCATGTTAGAAATTCCCTGGGCGTCCACTATCCAAAGCGCAAACGACAAAAACGCAAATATGTGGATGTACAGGCACATACTTTCTTACGCTATTGCGGAAGGCTATAAGTTTTTTGATTTCGGTCGCTCAACAATGGGGGCGGGGACTTACAAATTTAAAAAACAATGGGGTGCATTGCCATATCAACATTATTGGTATTATGTATTGGCCAGTGGCAACAAAAAACCTGAACTTAATCCTGACAATCCAAAATTCAGAATTTTTATTTTTATGTGGAAATTAATGCCCGTGTGGTTAACAAAAATAATAGGGCCGCAAATAATCAAACAAATACCTTAAAGAATGAAAAATATGGTAACCGTCCGAAAATCCGCGTATAGCAAAAATATTTTGATTTGATTTAATAGCCTCCACGCTAACAGGAGGATATATGAATCAAATCATCTCGCAATCGAAACGCAGTGTGGCAATCGGAGTGAAGCGGCAAGAGCATATCGCTGCGCAACAAGTCTCAGGGTTGCGTCACTCTACTTGTTGTAAAGCCAACATCTAATTGCAAAGTATTGAAGCCATCGTCAGTTCAGTCGGTGCCACTGACTTTTTTAAAAAGTTATGCAGGTTATCTGCAGTATGCGGCTTGGCGGTATTATTTTGATGTGCGGGTTTGTTTTTGCATAGAAATTACCTTCCCCATTGCAGCCCCTCCCTCACCTACAACAGCTAATGGGAAATAATAACGAATCTGCCTCGCTAGGGTCTGGCAATCATATGAAATTGATTACGCCCTGCCTTTTTAGCTTGGTAAAGCGCCTGATCAGCCTGTTTGGCCAGCTTAGCTAAATCGATATTGTCTGCGCTCATACAGGTAATGCCAATGCTGGTAGAAACAGCCTGAATAGCACCTTGCACGAGAAATGGCTGCTGAATGGATAGCAGCACTTTTTCAGCAATCAATTTTGCTTCTTGTGAATCGGTAATGGCCTCAAGGATGATAGTAAATTCATCGCCTGCCAAGCGACATACTGTATCCGTCGCTCTTACGCAAAGACGTAACCGAGTTGCGAATTCCCTGAGCACTTCATCACCCCCAGCGTGACCGAGCGTGTCATTGATTTGCTTAAAATGATCCAGGTCAAGAAACATCAGCGTCAGTAATTTCCCCGACCTGGCTGCACGCAGCGCCGCCTCTTGTAGTTTTTCTTCATAACTTCGGCGGTTTGGCAGCCCGGTTAATGCGTCGGAGCGGGCAAGCAGCTGCAACTGTTTTTCATGATTTTTCGCATCAGTGATGTCCGTCGTCATGACATAGATACCCTTTACTTGTCCTTCCTTGATATCAGGAATTCCCACAATTTCTACAGTACGGAGCTGATTGTTTATCATGCTTGTGGTTTCAAACTGCACTCGCTCTCCCATCAAATTGCGCTTTAGCTGCTCCTTGCCGAGCTCATATATGTCTTTACCAAGCACTTGCTCCACGGATTTTCCGATCATCATCGTCGGCGACACTCCAAACCATTGTTCGTAAGTCGCGTTACAAAAACGGTAGATTTCGTTGTGGTCGATATAGGCGATCAACACCGGCAGGTTATCTGTAACCGTCCTTAAGCGTTCCTCGCTTTCAGCTTGAAGCAATTCGCTGCTCTTGCGCTCTGTAATGTCCATTGCCATGGCATAAAACCCACTTGATACTCCCAATGCATCAACGTCTGGAACATAGGTCGTGTGGTAATGCCGCTGTTCTCCCTTAATAAAAATATCGCGCTCAAAAATCACTTTTTCGCCAGCAAGCGCACGGTCTACATAGGGTTTCATTTGCGTATATCGCAGATCGCCGTAGGCGTCCGCTAAAGACCGTCCAATCAAGTCCTTATTTTCCCCTTGAAATACCAAGCTAGCCGCTGCGCTATTTAAAAAGAGAAGCGTTTCATTCTGGTCAACATGACCGATCATTGCCGGCACGTTTTCAGTCACCGCCCGCAGGCGTTGGTCGTTAATTACCAAACGTTTCTCTGAGTCTTTAAGATCAGTAACATCGTTCATGGCGACGACAGCGCCTAAACTTTCCCCCTTATTTCCGACAAGCCGACGGCCGCTGGCATGCAGAAATCTCGGCGGCTTTCCTTTTGGCGCGATCACCATTTCTACGTTGTGAACAGTGTCGCCGGAAAGGGCCCGAAACAGCGGCACCTGATCAAGTTCAAGGAGTGTTTTTCCGTCTCCTGCGTAAAGGCTGTAGTGTTCAGCCCATTCAGTGCTCTCCATCAGTTCGGCATCCAGCCCGTGAAGTTCACGAGCCGCTCTGTTGAACAGGGTTAAGGCTCCAGTGCCTGAACAGGCAACAACGCCTACGTCAATGGCGTCCAGCACGGCATCCAACAATTGCTGTTTTTCCTCCAGTTGCCTCTGCGCTTCCTTACGTACGGAGATATCATGTAAAAAAGCGTGAAAATAATGCTCACCAGCAAGCGTCATTTTGCCGATAATCATTTCCACCACTATGTCATGTCCCTTCTTATGCCGAGCAGATACCTCCATGCGCTTATTAATGATTGGCACAGCGCCGGTCGCCAGAAAAGTTTCCATTCCTTGCGCGTGATGTGCTCTTAACGCGGGAGGGATGATCAGCTCTGCCATCGGACGACCTATAGCTTCTCCTGCCGTCCAGCCGAATGTGGCTTC
>JANYIO010000297.1 GCA_025362015.1 Gammaproteobacteria bacterium
AAAGCATTATTATAATAAGGATTAATGCAAGCCGGAGAACCACCGCTAACAGGCTTGTCGAAAAAAATCATTCCTACTCCTGTTTTATCAATACGAATTTGAATAACTTTTGCATCAATAGACGTCCCTGCAAAAACTGAAGATGAAAACATCAACAAACCAATTATAAAATATTTCATATGTATCTCCATAGATATTAGATAAAATTAAAACTTACAATCCTGCCTTCAAACTTTCTACCATAAATTGATCCAGGGCTCCATCCAACACCGCTTGGCAATTACTGGTTTGCACATTAGTACGTAAATCTTTTATACGCGAATCATCCAATACATAAGAACGAATTTGGCTGCCCCAACCTATATCAGATTTACTATCTTCCAGCGTTTGTTTTTCTGCATTGCGTTTTTGCATTTCGTGTTCATACATGCGAGCACGCAGCATTTTGTATGCCTCATCGCGGTTTTGATGTTGTGAACGTTGGTTTTGGCATTGCACGACTATATTGGTTGGAATATGAGTGATACGTACCGCCGAGTCAGTTTTGTTAACGTGTTGACCACCCGCACCACTGGCGCGATAAGTATCAATACGCAAATCTGACGGGTTGATATCAATTTCAAAACTATCATCAATTTCAGGCGACACAAACACCGAACAGAATGAAGTGTGGCGACGATTACCTGAATCGAAGGGTGACTTACGTACCAGGCGATGCACTCCCGTTTCTGTTCGTAACCAACCAAAAGCGTATTCACCCTCATAATGAATAGTGGCACTTTTTATACCAGCCACATCGCCTTCGGAACACTCTTCCAGCGTGGTTTTAAAGCCCCTAGCCTCGCCCCAACGGAGATACATGCGCAGTACCATTTCCGCCCAATCTTGCGCTTCAGTGCCACCAGAGCCAGATTGAATATCGAGGTAAGCATTGTTAGGATCCATCTCGGCAGAAAACATGCGACGAAATTCTAGTGCGGCAAGTTGTTTGTCCAGGCGATCAATTTCAGCTTGTACATCAGCAACACTGGCCTCATCGTCCTCTTCAACGGCCATATCAAGTAACTCACGGCAGTCACTAACACCGCTATCAAGATCATCGATGGTTTTAACAACCATTTCTAATGCCGAACGCTCGCGACCCAAAGCTTGAGCACGCTCAGGCTTTTCCCAAACATTGGCTTCGCCCAGCTCTAATTCAACTTCGTTAAGACGTTCTTTCTTTAATTCGTAGTCAAAGATACCCCCTAAGCACATTGGTGCGCTCGGTGAGATCTTTTAAAGCATTAAGTAGCGGATTAATTTCCATAATAAAGGTTGCTGCAACAGTAAAAAGTTGCGCATTCTACCTTAGCAAGGGCATGGAATTCTATTTTACGAAGGGTTTGATTTAAATAAATCCAACTCATGCTATACAAGAAAATAATGCGCAAGATGAGAGCTGGTTGGAAAGTGGTGCCGAAGCCGGATCAAACAACATTATACAACTAATTGATTTTAAAATACTTAAATTAACTTCATATACTTCATATACTTTATATACTTTATATACTTTATATACTATAACGTATACTAAAAACCCAAAAAATGAACTCAGGCACCAAACCTCATAACTATTTGATTTTTAAACACTTAATTGTATGTTCTTTATATGTATAACTCAGCCTTAATGAATTCGAGTGCTGAAATAGAACTCGAATTTACAGAGGTAAGGGTGAATCTGCATATTTGGGAGTAAATTCCCATATTCGTAGCGTAACTTATTGATATATTTATATTATTTGTTGTGATTCAACTGATTTTTCTATCTTCGCTAAAGCTAAATTTTGTTATAAGGGGGCGCTTGACCCATTCCGCAAAATCTAAAATCCAAACCAACAAGTCGTTGTCTTCAATTTCGTAAACAATTCTATAAGTGCTAACTGTCGTACGGTAAGCGTTTTGCTCGCCAACAAGTTTTTTCGTATCGGGTCCGCGAGAGTCATGCGAAGGTAATTAAGTTTTTGATTAGGATCTGAAATTGTGATTCAGGGCTTCAAATAACTGGTTTTTCACGGTGAGCTCTGTCTTCGCTGTGATTAGCTCAACCTGCATGGACTGAGTGCTATTTTGCAGTGCTACCAGTTGCTGTTTGAGACCAGTCATCTCCTCGGCATCATCAAGCTGTTTTCGGTCCGCTTCTGCGAGCTGTGCGGTCATGGTGGCGATGGTGTCTTCGTGAATTTTTTTCTGTGAAGATAGCAGTTGGTGGTTGTGCTCGCTAGCTCGGAGTTGTTTGCGCACTTCGCTGATTTCGGCAGATAGGCGCGAGTTGTCTTTATTGAGCTGTGTGATGTCCGTCTGCTTGATCGAGACTGTCTGGTTGAGTTGCCGGATTTCTGCCTGTAATTGCTGCACGACACTTTCGTGCCGACGTTGATCCTGATCGCGCTGGTCTTTTACAGAGGCTCGATAATGTTCCAGCGCATCCCGCGCATGCTGATGTTTGTCTTCCAGAGATTGGATGTGGGCATCTTTCTGGGTAATCAGCTCGCGCTGACTCTCAAGCTGCTGGCTCTGCCGCTCGGCCTTTAACGCTAACTCCTGGTGTGAAGCAGCAAGTAAGGTGTTTGCTTGCTCGGCCTGTTCGCGAGCAAGCGACTGAACGTGAAGTCGCTGTTCGGTATCACCAAGGATTTTTTGCTGTTCGGCAATTCGGTCCGTCAGGCGTCTAGTTTCTTCCTGATGAAGGACGCGGGTTTCTTCTACGACAGCGTGCGCCTCCTGCTGAAGTTGGACTGCAAGCGTACCGACCATCTCTGCCAGCGTATCGCTAAGAGCTGCCTTACCCCCTACTCTACCGCCAGCTTCCTCATTAATTTCTTTAAGATAACGATGGATCGTCGCCTTCGATCCAGTATTACCGAGCTGTACAC